>JBGTLY010000324.1:0-10630 GCA_041743865.1 Woeseiaceae bacterium | reverse complement strand
GCTCCGGCGTGTATACTCTGGCTCGAGCCAGTGGGTGCGCCTCGCGCGAAAAGAATACGACACCGAGAGAGAAGAAAGATGGCAATCGCAGACTTGAAAAACGTCCTCAAAATTTTCAGCGGCTCCGATATCGACTCGGGTGCGCAGGACGAACTCTACAAGGAAGTTCTGTTGATGACGCTGGCGCGCGCTGCCGATGCGGATATCAATATCCAGAAAATGGAGGTCGACCACATACGACGCGTTTTGCAGGACAAGACCGGCGATGACTTTACGGCAGCAGATATCCGGATCGCTGCGCGTGCCGAACTCTACGCAGAGGCTAACCTCCGCAAGTACTTGTCGAAGGTGCACAAGAAACTGACGCATCGGCAGCGCGGCGAGGTAATCGGTGCTCTGGCCGACGTAATGCGCAGCGACCTGGATGTAAGCGCGCTCGAGGTGGATTTCTTCAATGGCGTTGCTGATGCGCTCAACGTAACCCCGGCCCAGATTGCGGGCCTTTCCGCAGGCGCTGTCTGACAGAAGTTACGCTGCGTCAAGTGGCGGCGTCTGCCGCCAGTCGACTTCGCGGTACACGACATAAAGACCGGACGCGATGATGATGGTGGCACCGGCCAACACCCAGGCATCCGGTACTTCGCCCCAGAACAGGTAGCCGGCGAGCGCACCGCCAACGAGGGTCGTGTATTCGAATGGGGCAAGGATGGCGGGCGAGGCACGCCGGTAAGCGTTGACGAGGCCTAGCCACGCAATCACCGAGCAGGCACCCGCGAGGCTGAACAACAGCCAGTCCATCGGTCCAGGCGCAAGCCACGTCGCGTCGCCGAAATGCACAAGCAAACCGGAAATCGTCAGCGGGCCAGCCATGACGTAAACCGAGAGCGAGTAATTCGATTCCGTCCGCCCCAGATAACGCGACGTAATCGCGAGGCAAGCGTAGCAAAATGCCGATGCGAGGACCGCGAGCGACGCAACTGAAAGGAACCCCGCCCCGGGACGCAGCACGACGAGAACGCCGCCGAACCCGGCCAGCACCGCGAGCCAACGCCGTATTCCTACCTTTTCACCGAGTACAGGTGCGGAGAGGGCGGTCAGCATCAGAGGTGCAGTAAAGCCCAGGGTAAGCGTGTTCACCAGCGGCATCTTTGCAAGCCCGAAAAAGAAACCGAACATGGCTCCGCTCGCAAGCAGGGTGCGCAGGACGTGCCAGCGCCAGCGTCGCGTCGCCAATTGCCGCCAACCGCCGAGGCAGGGCGCGATCACCATGAACATTCCGAGCCCGATCAGACTGCGCAAGAGCACGAATTGCAGCAGGGAAAACGTCACCAGCAATTGCTTCGCACACAGGTCCAGGGCGAGGCCGCCGGTTACGCCGAGCATCAGCCAGCCGACGACCTTGCCTACCGCATCTCCCCGTGAAACCTGGATCATCGCGGCATGTTCGCACGGCCCCCATCGTGCTGCCTACGAATTCAGCTGCGATTCATACAGGTACGTGTCAAATAGAACCGTGGAAAAAGCATGCATGGGGAAGACGAGATGAAAACCCTCAAACCGCTGTATGGCTGCCTGTCGTTGCTGCTGCTTTCGATGGTCCCTCCGGGTTCGGCCAGCGGGGCGGGCGCGAACGTATCCGACGGTGAACCCAGGACATCCCGGACTTCCTACTTCGCGCGAGACGGGCGAGAGCAGCAAGTACCGGACAAGATCAGCCAGGATGAAGTCCGGACGGGGGGCGATGCGGCCGCCAAAGGCAGGCGAAGCGAACGCCGCAAGTCGTCGAACCAGTGGAGCAAGACGCCCAATACGGACTTCTGGTTCTATGATGTTGATGTCGAGCTGTTTGCCGATGAGGACCTCGACGGCTACCTTTACGGCATTGACCTGCTGTTCGACGCCGATACCATCTACGAACGAGCCGACGTCTACGCCGTCATGTACTTGAGCCGCGAGGGAGGTCCCTGGTACGAGTATGCTGCGACGGACGTATTTCCGGTCTTCGGAGCGACGAGTGAAGACGATTTTGTCGTCGTATCGGAGCTGCTGACGGGTTACCCCGCGGGAAGCTACGACCTCCTCATCGAACTTTACGATACCTGGGACGATGCCTTCGTCGCAGAGATCGGGCCCGAAAACAGCGCCGAGCTCAGCTATCTTCCACTGGAGGACGCCGAGCGTGACGAACCTTTCGATCCGCCGGACGTCATCGTGGTGGAGGAGGGCGGAGGGTCGGGCGATCTCCTGACGCTACTGGCAGGCGGACTTTTCCTCGGCGCCGCCGCAGTCAGGCATCGGCGCCTGTCGATGCGGCCGGCACATGCGCCACCTCGCCCCGGGCGGTACGGATGACTTTCCGGCTCCAGCCAGCCAGGTTGTCGAAGTACACATACAAGGCCGGCACGACGAGCAGGGAAACCAGTGTCGAGAATGCAAGGCCGCCAATGATGGCCCGGGCCATCGGGTAATACGGCGGCCCATCGCCACCCACCTGCGTCGACCCCAGGGCAAGGGGGACCAGTCCGACAATTGTCGTGGCAACGGTCATGAGGATAGGACGCAAGCGATCCCGCCCCGCGATCTCGATCGCTTCCGCGCGGGACACCCCGGCATTGCGAAGGTTGTTTACGTGATCCACCAGCACAATGCCGTTGTTCACGACCACCCCTATGAGGATCATGATGCCGATCATCGCCATGAATGAAAATGTCGTTCCCGTCGCGGCGAAGAACAGGAACACACCGAATACTGAAAACGCAATCGATCCAAGGATGATCGAGAACGGCAGGATCAGCGATTCGAACAAGGCGGCCATTACGAGGAAGATGCAAGCGATTCCGAGCACCAGGTTCGTCGTCATCATGGCCTGTGTCTCGTCCTGACGTTCGAATCCACGGCCAAACTTCCAGCTGTAACCGGGGGGCAGGTCCATCTGGTTCATCATTCCTTCGACGGCCGGCTGTATGTCTTCCAGGCTATTCTCGTCTTCCAGGTTGGCCGTTATCACCACTGCGGTCTGCCGGTCCGTGCGCCGGATCGTATCGGGCGCGCGCGCGACATGCAGTGTCGCGACGCTGCCGAGCGATACGCGTTCCCCCTCGGGCGTGTACAGTGGGAGGTCAGCGAGCTGCTCTATACTCTGACGGTCGTTGTCGCGAAATGCGAGGCGCACCGCCATTTCGCCGAAATCGCCCCTGAATTCACGCAGGTTTTCGCCGCGCATGGCGATGCTCACCGACTCCGAGATATTGGCTGCCGTCAGTCCCTGGGCTGCGGCGCGATCCCGATCGATACTTACGCGAACTTCCTTCTCGCCTGAGTCCGAATCGGATCTAACGTCGGCCAGGCCTTCGACTGTCGACAGTGCTCGCGACACCTCCACCGCGAGCTCGTTGAGCACCTCGGTCGAATCACCGGACAGCTGCAGCGAGAAGCCTTCGCCGCCGCCCTGCTGGTCCCATTCGAAACTCGGTTTGCCGATTGCAAGAGTGGGCAGGTTCTCCAGGACCTTCTCGATGATCTCCGCCGTCGGAAGGGTGATGGCATCGTCCTCCGTGAGCAGGATCACCGACTGCGCCGACCCCTGATCGTAATAGGTGTACACCGAACGGATATCGAATTCGTCCTGGTTTTCGTAGAGATAGGCCTCGATACGGTCGACGGCAGCCTTGACACTGGCGAGTGAGTGCTGGCCCTCGATGTGATATGGAAGGTACAGACGCCGGCTGACATCCTGCGGAAACATGTCGAACCGCACGAGCCCCAGCACGTTCGGCGCAACGCCAATTACACAGATGAGAAGGATTCCGAGCGCGCTCCACCAGGGATGGGAGAGCTCCCACCGAAGAGCGCGAGTGTAGCGATTTGTCAGTCGCGACATCAGGGCGCCGCTTTTTGGCTGTGGTGGAATGGCGACCCGCGCCGCGAGCATCGGTACCAGTGTCTGGGCGATCAGGAGTGAAGCGAGCAGCGCAACGATGATCGTCACTGCAACGTGCGTAAGAAAAACCATAATATCCGTCTTGACGCCGAAAATGATCGGCGCAAAAACGATCACCGTCGTCGTTGTGCCCGCGATGACCGCAAGGCCGACTTCGTTCACTCCTGTCAGTGTCGCCTCGAAAGGCTTGTCCGGTTTCGCGGCTCTGTGCCGGAATATGCTTTCGACCACGACGACGGCATTGTCGACGAGCATGCCCACCGCCAGCATCAGGCCCATCATCGACAGTATGTTGAGCGTCAAGCCGGCGAAATACAGGGCGCCAAGCGTGATAAGCAACGAAAACGGGATCGAAGCGATCACGATCAACGTCGTTGTGGCCTGACGCAGGAACAGGTACAGGACGATAATTGCCAGCAGGCCGCCGATCAGTCCGGCGTCAAGAAGGTCCCGAAGGGATTTGCGTACCGAATCGCCCTGATTATCGAGCGGAAATATCTTTATCCCCTGCATCTGCGGCAACTGGCCGATCTTGTCGATCTCGGCGATTACCCGGTCCGTGACATCAACCAGGTTCGAACCGGTGGTCCGGTTGATCGCGACACCGATCGCGTACTCCTGATCGAGGTGACGGCCGTAATTGCGTTCCGGTGTCCGCAGATCCACGTCGGCAACGTCTCCGAGGCGAAGGCCCTGCTCGTTGATCGCAAGATTGCGGATCGCTTCGATCGATTCGAAGTCCCCACGGGGACGGACGCTGAAGCGCTGGTCGTTGTCCGTCAGTCGACCGGCGCTGACCGCGAAATTGCTCTTGACCAGGAGTTCCCGCAGGCTCGGGATATCGATCCCGTACGCGGCGAGATCGTCGGCTCGAAGCAAGATACGGATTTCACGCGGATCGACCCCCTGCAGATCCACACGCGATACGCCCTCGAGACGTTCAAGTCGTCGTTTCAACAAGCGATCGAGCAGGTCATAGCTCGTAGACAGGTCGCGCGCACTCGAGATGCGCAGCTGCAAGACCGGCTGGTCGCCCATGGAGCCAGTGAAGACCATGATTCGCCGGACATCCTCCGGCAACTGATGGCGGATGCCGTCGACTTTCGACCGGGCCTCGATGCCCTTGACGGCCATGTTCTGGTCCCAGTCGAACTGGAGGAATATCTGTGCGTTGTGCTCCGTCGACGTCGACTCCATGCGTTCAACCCCGGCAAGCGTTGCCAGGGCTTCTTCGACAGGTCGCGTAATGAGGCGTTCGACTTCCTCGGGTGTCGATCCCTCGTAGGGAATTTCAATGAAGATTCCGGGCCACTCGATATCGGGGAACTGTTCGAGCGGCAACAATCGCGACGCTATGAATCCGATGAGGGCCAGCGCAACGAACACGACTACCGTTGTAACGGGACGATGCAGGGCCAGTTCGGTGTGTCTCATGCCCGGGATCCACGCGGCAGCGCAGACGTTTCCGCAAGCGGCCAGGCCTTCCTGTCCAGCAGCGCATACACCACCGGAATCACGACCAGCGTCAGCAGCGTCGAGACCAGCAGCCCGCCGATGACGGTGACGGCCATCGGCGTCCGGACTTCCGCGCCCTCACCGAAGCCCAGCGCCATAGGCAACAGTCCGAGCGCCGTGGTGAGCGACGTCATCAGGATCGGCCGCAGCCGTGCGGCACCGGCCTGCATGATGGCCTCGGACCGCTCCACGCCCTGCGAACGCAACTGGTTGATGAGGTCCACGAGCACGATCGCATTATTGACGACGATGCCTGCCAGCATTATGACGCCGATGAGCGCAACGATGTTCACCGTCGTACCCGTAATGAAGAGAGCGAGCACAGCTCCCACGAGCGCCAGAGGAATCGTGAAAAGTATGACGAACGGGTGGACGAGGGACTCAAACTTCGACGCCATGACCAGGTACACGAGGAAAATGGCCAGCGCGAGGGCGAACTGCATCGAGCGGAAGGAGGACTCCATTTCCTCGCTCTGGCCCGATACGATCGCGGAAATGCCGTTCGGCATCGGTATGTTGCGAAGTATGGCGTCCGCATCCAGCGCAGCGGCGCCAAGGTCTCCGTGCGCGACGTTCGCCGTGATGATGGCCACGCGTTCCTGTCCTGCGCGGCGAATTTCGGCCGGCCCGGACGCTACTGATACATCCGCAACTGCATCGAGCGTTACGGGCCGCGGCGCCTCCGGATTCACGATCAGCCGTCGGATCTCGTCGATGCTCGACTGCCGGGTGTCGACACTGCGGACGAGGACGTCGATCTTCTTGTCCCGCCAGGTATAGCGCGTAGCCAACTCGCCGCGGACATTCGCGACGACGCGGTCGGCAATGTCCCGGACGGCGAGTCCCAGCGATGCCGCGCGTTCCTGGTCAAAGACGATCTGGATTTCAGGGTTACCCCGCTCAACGGTCGTCCTGATATCCGTGAAGCGGCCCGACTCTGTCATCGCTACCTGGATCGATTGTGCAACGCCCGCCAGGGCATCAAGATCGAATCCGGAGACCTCGATCTGCAGTGGGCTCGAGAACGCCATCAGCGACGGACGCGAAAACTCGTACTGCACGCCCGGCAGGCGCGTGAGTTCACGCCGCATCGCCTCCATCGTCGCATTCTCGTCATCGCGCCCGGCGCCCGATTTCAGGCGGACGTTCAGCGTCCCGGTATGGTCGCCCGCATCGACCGGGTTGGCGTCGAGGCGATTACCGGTGCCCGCGACGGAATAGTCCATCTCGACCACGTCGAGAGCATGGGTCGCCGCCTGTGCAACCTGGACGGCCCGGTCGGTCTCCTTGAGGGGCGAGCCAGGAGGAAGCCTGAGGTCAGCGCTGAATTCTCCCTGTGAGAGTTGTGGGATGAGTTCCGTCCCGAGGCGCGGTACGAGCGCCATCGTGGCCGCGAACGTGACGGTAGCGGCAATGACAACGATGGCCGGATGCTCGAGCGACCAGCGTAACATCGGCGGGTAGCTCCGGGCTGCAGCCCCATTCAGGCGCTGGAACAGCCACGTGGGAACCCAGAGCAACACCCAGAACACCCAGCGCACGAGCGCGAAAAGATGCCCGAAAACGCGTGCGACGCGTGCCACGCCCCGCGTAAACGTTCCCGGCGGCGTATCCTCGAGGTCCGTGGCGTAGCGCTGATTTCCGCCCAGCGCGGCCAACATCGGGATGAGCGTGAGCGCAACGACCAGCGAGAAGATCAGCGCGAACGTCACGGTAAGCGCCTGGTCTCGGAACAACTGGCCAGCAATGCCCGAAATGAACACCATCGGAAAGAACACCGCGATCGTGGTCAGCGTCGATGCGAAAACGGCACCCGCAACCTCGGACGTACCGCTTCGAGCAGCCTGCAGCACGTTTTCGCCCTGCTCACGCTTTCTTACGATGTTCTCCAGCACGACGATGGAGTTATCCACGAGCATACCCACCGCAAGCGCGATGCCGCCGAGCGACATGATGTTCAGGGACACGCCGTTGAGATACATCAGGAGGAATGTACCTATGACCGAGACCGGGATGGCGATGCCCACGATCGTCGTGGCACGTGCGTCGCGCAAGAATCCATACAACACGATGATGGCAATGATGCCGCCAAGAATCGCCGCATTGCGCACATCGGCGACGGCAGCCGCTATGAAGCGGGACTGGTCGTATATGGTCGTCAGCTCGAGGTCGTCGGGCAGTGACTCGCGCACGCGCTCGAGTCGCTGGGTGAGCCGGTTTGCGACCTGCACGGTATTTGCGTCGCCTTCCTTGTAGACGCCGAGTTCGACCGATTCGAACCCCTGGACACGCGTGATTGCCTCCCGGTCCTTGTAGCCGCGCTCGACGGTTGCCACGTCCCGGAGATATACCGGTCGACCCGCGACCTGCGCCACGATCGCATCGCGAAATTCGTCAACGGACTGGAATTCGTTAAGTGTCCGGACCAGGAAACGCTGGTCACCTTCTTCCAGCCGGCCACCCGAGAGATTGACGTTTTCGGCACGAATGCGCTCCGCTATCCGTTCGATGCTGATGCCGAGCTGCGACAGTTTTTGCTGGTCGACCTGGATCTGGATTTCGTCCTCGAGGCCGCCGCTGACCTTGACCGCGGCCGTGCCTTCCTCGGCCTCGAGATCGGACTTTATCCGGTCCTCGGCGAGTCGGCGCAGCGCCTTCAGCTGGGCTTCGCCCTGTGCGCCCGCGGCCAGTCCGTCGGCATAGCGAAGGCCGAGACGCATAATAGGTTCTGACGAGGGATCGAAGCGAAGCAAGAGCGGCCGGGCGGCTTCGAGCGGCAGGAACAGGATGTCGAGTTTTTCACGTACCTCGACACCCGCGACATCCATGTCGGTGCCCCACAGAAACTCGAGTGTGACGTCCGATTGTCCGGAGCGTGAAACGGACCTGACGAGGCGTACGTTCCGAATGACGCCCACCGCTTCTTCTACAGGCTTGGTGATGAGGTTCTCGATCTCGACGGGTGCGGCACCGGTGAGTTCCGTACGGATCGTCAGCGTCGGGTAGGACAGGTCCGGCAACAGGTTCAGGTTCAGCCGCGACAGCGACACCATGCCGAAGAGGCCGATCGCCACGGTAAACATGACAATCGTGACCCGGCGTTCGGTCGAGATTTCAATCAGACGCCGCATCGCCGGCCCCCTCGTTTGTCCTTGCAGCCGGTTCCCCGGCGAGCTGTGTTTCCTTGTCGTCCGTATTGATGATGTCGACGAGCGCATCGGGCCTCAGGCCGACCTGGCCGATCGTCACGATTTGTTCGTTGCCGGCCAGTCCCGACAGGATCTCGACCATGCCGTCGCTTGAGAACCCGGTTTCTACCGTCTTCTGTACGGCCTTGCCGTCTTCGACGACGAAAACGCTGGTCTCGCCCGTATCCTCCACGACCGCGCTTCGCGGCACGAGCAGGGCGTCTATGTGACGATCGTGGATGATGCTGATACGCGCGAACATGCCGGGCTTGATCTGCCGGGCTTCGTCGTAGATCTCGATGGTTACCTTGAACGTGCCGGTGGTGGAATCGACCACCGGGCTGACGCGTGTGACCTGCGCTACGACCGGTTCCTCCTGCAGCGCATCGATATGGAGATTGGCGGGATGGCCGGCCTCGATGTTCGCAAATTCCCGCTCGGGCACGTGCAGATAGACGATCAGCGGGTTCAGGCTGGTCACACGAAAGACCGGATCGTTGACCGCCAGTGTGCTCCCTAGCTTGACATAGCGGTCTGACACGACGCCGTCGATAGGCGCGCGGATCAGCGTGTAGTCGAGCTCGAGGCTTGCGAGGTTGTGCGCTGCCTGCAATGCTTCGACCTCGAACTCGAGGTTTTCGAAGTCGCCGGAACTGATGAGCCCCTTGTTGCTCAATTCGAGATTCCGTTCGAGGTCACGCTGCATTTTGCGCAGTCGAGCCTCGGATTCGCTCAAGGTCAGGCGCAGGCGGTCCCCGTCTAGCCGGGCAAGAACCTGTCCCTGCGCTACGACGTCGCCCTCTTCGACGAGCAATTCCTTGACCTCGCCGGCAACTTTCGCGAGCACGTCGGCGTCAGCGAAGGCCTCGATGGGCGCGGTGCCTTTGTAGACGGCGAACACATCGCCACGGACGGGCCGGCCGACTTCGACAGGCACCGGCGGTGCGTTCTCATCCTCCTCGTCCTTCTCACTGGTCGATTCCGCGCCGCCCTGGCACGCAGCCAGCAGTATCAATAGCGCCACTGCCGCCGGCCACCGTTGTTCGAGCGTCATTGAATCTCTCCCCTGCACCGTCCCGCCGCCCTGGTCCCGCGAGCGAGGAAACAATGACCCTGTCAGCCGCTGAATCGTTCCGGGTTACCGAGCCGGGCAAGTACCTTGCTGCCATCGCGTAGCGCCGAATGTCCTTCGATCACGACCTGGTCTGTCTCGTTCAGGCCCTCGAGAACTTCCACTTGGACCCCGGCTTTGATACCGGTCCGGATGACGCGTCTTTCGACGGTGTCGCCCGTCACGACATACACGGCCGTTTCCTCGTCTTCTTCAATCAGCGCCTTTTGCGGAATGGCCAGGGCACCGGCGTGCTCTTCGTAAGCGATGCTGAATCGTGCAAACATGCCGGGCGCGAGTTCCCCGGATGTGTTGTCGATTCGGGCCGTCGCGCGAAAGGTCCCGTTCCGGGTGTCAATGGTCGGACTCAATCGTACGATGTCGGCGGGAAACTCACGACCTGGCAAGGAGTCCACAGTGAGAATCGTCTGCTGGCCGGTGCCGATGCGCCGAAGTTCCGATTGCGGAATCTGAAGATCGGCGCGCAGTTCACGGGTATCGGTGACCCGGAAAACTTCCTGGTTCACCTGCAGATTCTCGCCGGGCCGAACACTGCGCGAGGAGACGACACCGCTGATCGGCGCTCGAACGGTCGCATAACCGTACTCGAGCTGCTTCAGATCGTACGTCGCCTGCAAGGCGTCGAGGTCATATTTAAGGTTGTCATACATCGCCTTGCTGACCAGCCCCCGACTATGGAGGTCTTCGTATCTGTCGTACTCGCCCTGGACCCGCTGCAGGTCCGCTCGCGCCGCCAGCATTTTGAGCCTGAGCCGCTCGCCGTCGAGCCGGGCCAGCGCCTCGCGCCCGCTGTCGGCCAGCAGGATCTCGTGCCCGTCGCGTCTCAGCACCTCTGCCATCATCTGCGCGACCTCG
>JBGTLY010000323.1:0-8734 GCA_041743865.1 Woeseiaceae bacterium | reverse complement strand
GGCATCCGCAGCCTCCCCGTCCCGGTCGGCCACTACCAGGGTCTGTGCAACACCGGCAAGCTCACGGCACAGGGCCCGGCCGATGCCATGGCCCCCTCCGGTGACGACGGCGACGCGGCAGTCATCGAACGCACGGCACGTTGTCACGCGGCGCTCACAAGCGGTCCCTCAAGCTGTAGTAGAGCATGCCGAGCACCATGCCCGGGTAACGCAGCAGCGTCCCGCCGGGGAACCGGCGAATCGGCAGGCTGGCAAGCACGTCAAATCGTTCCGCTGTACCGGTGACAGCTTCGGCAATGAGCTTGCCCGCGAAGGTCGCCGTAGAGATACCGTGACCGGAGTAGCCCTGCGCAAACCAGAGGTTCGGGCTCAATCGACCGACGTGCGGCAAGCGGTTGACCGTGACGGACAGCGTACCGCCCCAGGCATAGTCGATTGTCACGTCGTTAAGCTGCGGGAAAACTTTGAGGAGATGCGGACGCACGAATGCTGCGATATCGCGCGGAAACCCGTGGCGGTAGTTCTCACCGCCGCCGAACAGCAGTCGATGGTCCTGCGTAAGCCGGTAATAGTTGACGACGAAGCGCGTATCGTGAACGCCGTAGCGCCCGCCGATCAGGCCGCGGGCGCGGGATTCGCCGAGCGGCTCGGTCGCCACGACGAAATTATTGATCGGCATGATCTTGCCCGCGACCCGGGGTTCGAGTCTGCCGAGGTAGCCGTTGCAGGCAAGCACGATGTGCGATGCCGTCACCGTCCCGTTACCCGTCCGGATGGTCGCCGGATCGCTTCGCGTGTAAGTCGTCACTCGTGAGCCTTCGAAAATGCGCACCCCGGCAGCATCGCAGGCACGTGCCAGGCCGAGCGCGAAATTCAGCGGGTGGATCGTGGCGGCATGCGGGTCGAAAAGGCCTTCGACGTATCCGTCGGTTGCCACCATCGTGCGCAATGTTTCCGCATCGAGGGCCTGCACGTCCGGGTAGTCATACCGTTCAGCGAGAGCTATGGAGAGTTCGCGGGCCCAGCCGGCGTAACGCCGGGAGTGGATGCCCACCACCTGGCCCAGCTGCAGGTCGCAGTCGATCGCATGCCGGGAAACGCGGCCCGCAATATCTGCTTTGGCCTCTTCCGCAAAATCCCAAAGCAGTCGCGAGCGCTCATAACCGAACAGGGCTTCGGTCTCGAGCACGTCCTTGCGTTGACCGCTGCCGATCAGGCCGCCGTTGCGCCCCGATGCACCGAATCCGATACGCTCGGCCTCGAGGAGTACGACCTCGAGGCCGCGTTCGGCGAGATTCAGCGCAGCCGCGAGGCCGGTATAGCCACCGCCGATGACGCAGACGTCCGCGCGTACTTCTCCGATGAGCGCCGGCCGCTCGACGGTCGCATTGGCGGTGGCGACATACCAGGACGCCGGATAGCCCCGGCGGGTCCGATCCCTGTCACTTACATCGAGAATAGCCCGGTCCTTCCATGCAATTCGGCGTTTCGTTCAGCCTGCTGCGTCATAGGCCTGTTTAAGCCAGGCCTTGACCTCGGCGTCCACGTCCTGCGGCGTCGCGAGCCGCACGCGGTGCGTGACCATCGCATTGAAACTTCCGGATACTTCAAGCCGCTCGGTGGGCTTCGTCCCTATCAGGTTGAGCCCGAGGTCGACCCGATCCTTCGTCGATGGCTGAACCAGCGCGAACTGTTTCTTTCGACGCAGGCTGACGTAGGTTTTCTTGGGTGCTATCTCGATATCGTCGCCCATTCTTTCCATGGTCGCGACCAGGCGATCGTAGATTCCCCGGAGTCCGGCTTTCTGGCCGGCGTACTGCGTCGCGACGGGGTCGGCATCGGCGCCACCCGCCTGTGCTTCTCGAAACTTCAGCGCGATGAGGTTGGCGTAACCGTGCGTGATCCCCATTTCGCCTTTCAGGTACGTCATGAATTCGCCGTGTTTCTCGAAGTTCTTTTTCTTCAACAGGTCAAACCAGTCGGACAAGGACTTGCCGGTCCTGTCCTCGAGATTCGCGATCATGGCCTCGGCGGCCTGTTCCGGTGATTGTGGCATGAACTCTCCCTGTGTCTATCTTGCCTTTCTGTGTCCGGGCGACCGGTTGCGGACTTTTGCGGAGCTTAGCGGAACTATGGCCTGCGCACGGTCAGGAGTCGCGCCCGCCGCCGGTCGGCCCGCAGGACCTCGATGCGATAGCCGCTCCAGCGGATCGCGTCCCCTTCCTGCGGAATACGCTCGAGCGTCTCCGTAACCAGCCCGCCGATGGTGGTGGCCTCGAGGTCCGGGTCCCAGGGCAATCCGAGCCGGGCTGACAGGTTGCGGAGATCTACCGACCCGCGTACGACCAGCGCGCCATCGGGCTGCACGGTAAAGTCGTCGGCCGGCAAGTCGTGCTCGTCTCGAATGTCGCCGACGATCTCCTCGAGAACATCTTCGAGTGTCGCCACGCCCTGCACGCCGCCGTACTCGTCGACGACGATGGCGAGATGCCGATGGGTGTTCTGGAAAGTACTCAGGAGTTGTTGCAGCGGCGAACCGTCCGGGATGACGAGCGCCTCATGACTGAGCGCCGCCCAGTCGATGACCTCGTCGTCATGGTCGAGCAGCCAGGTCAGGACTTCCTTCGCAAATACCACGCCACTGATGTCGTCCAGGTCCTCGGAGGTCGACAGCGGAAAACGGCTGTGTCCGGACTCGCGCATGTACTCGATGACCTCGTCGCGCGGCATCGTCATCGACAGGAACTGTATTTCCTCACGCGGCAGCATCACGTCGGCGGCACGCAGGTGCCTGAGCTGGGTCGCGCCCACGATCATGTCGGCCGTGCGCCGGCCGACCGCGCCTTCGTTGCCGCCGAGAAAAGCGAGCAGTCGAATTTCCTCGGACGACGTAATCGGCGCGGCGATATCGCGGCGCAGGGAGCGTGAGATCCTTTCGCTCACGACGACGAGCGGCTTCAGAATAATGGTGAGCCAGTAAATCCCGTGTGCCGCCGGCCCGGCCAGTGTGCCGGCGTAGTTGACCCCCAGGGTCTTCGGGATGATCTCCGTGAACAGCAGCACGGCGAGCGTAAAGACGAGGGAGAACGCCCAGAGGGTATCTGCGTCGAAGACCGACGTGTAACTCGCTCCGGCTACGGACGCGCCAATGGTGTGCGCCGCCGTGTTGAGGATCAGGATCGCAGCGATGGGCACGTCCATGTTCGTCTTGAAGCGGGCAAGGAGCTCGCCGGCTCTCTCGCCGTTTCGCCGCATCAGTTCGATGCGCGATCGCCGGACGGACAGGAGCACGGCTTCGAAGATAGAGCACATGAAGGAAACGACGAGAACGACGAGGATGGCGGAAACGAGAAAGACCATGGGGGCTCCGATTTGTCCTGTGCGCGAAGGTTCAGCCTACCGAAATCCGCCCGATCCTGCGCTCGCTGGTCGGCCCCTCAGCCCCCGGATCCGCGGCGCCCAAGGGCGCCCCGTCGGGAAACGCGGCGGCCGGACCCGCGCCGTGCCTGCCCGTACGATCACGAGCAGCCCGAACACTATTTGTGCGGCTCGACGATAGCCCGCCCGATGTATACCAGACGCGGCCATCCGGTAGCACCTAAAGCCGGCGCGGCCTTGCGCCATCGCGCGGCAGCTCGAACTCCTCATGCGTGAACGTTTGCGCGTCGATACGGGCGAGCCGGTGGGTTCCGAACAACGCGACCCAGACCGAACCGTCCGGCGCCACCTTGATGCCGTTGGGCCTCGAGCCGGCGGACTTTGCCGTCAGCAGGTCCACCTTCCGGGACGCGATGTTAAGCCGGCCCATCCGGTTTCCGCCTTGCACCGTAAACCAGATGTTCTCCTCCGCCGCGTCGAACACGAGCGTGTGTGGATCGCGGGCCTCGGGATCGGGCATTGCGATTTCCTCAATCGCTTTGCGGGCCGGGTCGTACCGGCCGACCAGCGCGTGCCGATTGCCGGCGTACCAGACGATGCCGTCGGATCCAACGACGAGATTGTGCGGCCCGGAACCGTCCTTCAGGTCCACCTTCGTGAACTCGCCGCTCTCGACATCGAGTTTTGCGAGATAGCCGATCTGCTGGCCCACGAACCAGACGGCGCCTGTGCGGGTCGCGAACGGGTCGCGCGGCCGGGAGTCCTCATAGGGTACCGGCCACTCCCGGATATCGAGGGGTTCATCGTCTGCGGCGATGGCCGGGCCGAAGGCGGAGGCGAACCATGCCACCGCTGCGACGCTCGAGGTCTCTCGGCGCATGACGTTCTCCTGTTGCGTGGGTGTACGACTCATTGCAGTGCCCTTCAACATAACATGGGCGGCCTGGCGCTCGGGGCCTGCCGTGAATTGCTGATTCTCCTGAAATAACTGACATTGCCGCGCCAGGGAGGACCCCTTGAACCTATTCGCTTGAGCCTATTCGCGGAACTTGCACGCCGGAACGTGTTCCGTGTGGCGATTGCCTATGCGGTGGCCGCATGGGTAATCCTCCAGATCATAGACGTCGTCACGCCGATCCTGGCGCTGCCGGACTGGGCGCCGAACTCATCTTCGTGATCCTCGCGGTCGGCCTCATTCCGGTGCTCGTGGTCGCCTGGGTGTACGAGCTCACGCCCGACGGCATCCGGCGGGAATCCGAAGTTGCCCCGGACACTTCCATCCGGCGCACAACCGGCCGCAAGCTGAACGCCGTCATCATTGCTTCCCTCGCCGTTGCCGTGGCGTTGCTGCTCGTCGAACGTTCGCGTAACGCCACTGAAGAGGCGCTGCCTGCGGACCTTGTAGCGAAGGTCGATTTGACACCGTCCATAGCCGTGTTGCCCTTCGTGAACATGAGTTCGGAGCCGGAACAGGAATTCTTTTCGGATGGCATAACCGAGGAAATCCTGAATTCGCTGGCATCCGTCAAGGAACTCAAAGTCGCGGGGCGGACCTCGTCGTTCGCGTTCAAGGGCCAGAACGACGACCTTCGGCGCATTGGCGATGCGCTCGGCGTAGCGCTCATCCTGGAAGGTTCGGTACGCAAATCCGGCGAGAATGTCCGGATAACCGCGCAGCTCATCCAGGCCGATGACGGTTTTCATCTCTGGTCGGAAACCTACGATCGCAAACTGACTGACGTGTTCGCTATCCAGGATGAAATTGCCGGCGAGATCCTGGCGCAGTTGAAGAGCCAGCTCCTGAGCAGTACAGGTACCGTCGCTGAAGTGCATCGCACGTCGCCGGAAGTCTATGACCTGTTCCTGCGCGCCAAGCAACGGATCTACACGCGGGATCGCAGCAATATCGAAGCGGCTGTCAAAGAACTGGATGAAGCGATCCGGCTTGACGCGAACTACGCCCCGGCGTATGCCCAGCGGGGTATCGCCGTCATGCTGCTGTCCGAGCAGCAGTACGGCGATATCCCGGCAGATGAGGCAAACCGTCGCGGTAAACGCTTCCTCGATCAGGCACTCGAGCTCGACGAAAACCACGCCGAGGCCTGGGCCGGCATCGGACTGTATTACGCGAACGCTCCGGGGCAGGCGGAACAAGCGATCGAGCCCCTGACCCGTGCGCTGGAACTCAACCCGAACCTCATCGATGCGAGCAACTGGTTGCAGATCACACTGCAGTCCCTCGGGGACTATCGCGGTTCCATGGAGATCCTGGCGGACCTGACCGACCGCGATCCCTTGTATACGCCTGCGTTCAGCAATGCCATCCAGACTTTCAACAGCTTTTCGGAAACCGAGAAAATCCGGCAGCTGTTGCAGCGCATGGAGGCGTTCGACCCGGACAGCCCCAACCTGCTCATGGCCCGCGCCGTCAATCTCATGTACTCCGGGAACATAGGCGAGGGTCTGAAGCTGATGGAACAACGCAGTGAGCTCGGCAACATGAGCGGCGTCGCGAAGCTATACCTGAGTGTCGGCCTGATCCAGACCATGCAGTTCGAGCGAGCCGTGACGGAAGGCTCGCAATACCTGCGGCCCGAAGCACTGTATGACACGGGACGGACAGAGGAAGCCTACGAACTGGCCTACGACCTGGCGCGTTCCGGATACCCGGGCTCGCTGTTTCGCCTGTTTGTCTGGGACGATCGCCACCAGGACCTGGTTGACTACCTGGAGGAGCGCTGGCCATCGATCACGGTATTCGCAAACGAAGTTCGCGGCGACGATTTCGGCCATGGAACCATGGCCGACGTCGCCCTTGCCTACGCGAGGCTCGACGACGCAGCGCGCTTCCAGGATGCGATGGGCTACCTCACGCAGCACACGGCAAACCTCGCGGAACAGGGCGTCGATAATGCCGGCTTTGCCTGGGGCCTCGCCGTGCAGCACGCACTCAACGGAGACGTCGACCTGGCACTGGACAGTCTCGAAAGGTCAGCGGACCAGGGCGTCAACACCAACGGCGTACTGGTCGAGAAGGAACCGGCGTTCACCGTGCTCGCGAACGAGCCGCGCTTTGCCGGGCTGGAAGCGAGGATGCGAGACAACCTGAACAGGAACCGGGCCGTCGTCGGCCTGCCGCCGGTGGATGCAAGTTACGGGCTCAAGGCGCAGCTCGCACCGTAATCCCGCCAGCGGGCGGTGGAGCGGGTGAAGGGAATCGAACCCTCATTCGCAGCTTGGGAAGCTGCTGTTCTACCATTGAACTACACCCGCATTGAACTACGCCCGCCAGGCTCGAATGCAACGCTAGTGTACGTTGAGAGCCTGCCGATCCCAATAGGCGTGCCCGTAAGTTCGTTGCGCCTGCGATTCCGGCCCTGTTCGCTCCTGCCGCCCCCTACTCGGCGGGCTCGAGCTTGAACTTCTGGCCACCGACCGACGCTTCGTACATCAGCCCGCCTTTGGCCTGCGTGAAGATCGCTATCCCGCTCTGGAAATCCACGTCCGCGGACGCGCCGGCCTTGACGGCCACTGCAGACGCCTGCGCGCCCAGTTCGTAGTCACCGCGCTTGAAGTCCTCGAGGGCTGCGGCGTCCTTGAAGAACAGGAATTCGCTGTAGGCCTGTCCGCCCCACTGCAGGCCGATACTGAGCTGCGTGAGCGTGACGATCGCCGTCGGCTTGCCGTCTTCGTACAGCAGGCCCTTGCCGCGGGCGCCGCCGATACCGACACCGGCTTTACCGACGGTGGGGATCACGACATGCGCGACCGATTTGTCGAAAAAGCGCTGCATGTCCGGGTCATTCTTCAACAGCTCCGCGACTGCCTCTTTCGCGCCCGAGTCGAGTTTGTCGACCTCGCCGGGATCCCACGCGCCGGCGGGAACGGCCAGCGCCAGGCTGCAGACTGCGACTGCCAATGTGATGATTTTCATAACTTTGTCCTTCCGGTTTCTTGTTGTTATGGGACCGGGTACGGCTACTTTGCTGACCCGGCGTACTCGTCGATAACCGCCTCGATGGCCTCGCGGCACACGGCGCAGAAGCGCTCATGGCGCGTGAACATCAGGCAGTTGAGCTCCGGCCGGTAGTAGCCCTCGGCCTGGTAATTCGCCCCTTCGAACGCGCCGACGGACTCACGGTACGGCTCGGTCGCGAACAGGTTCTGAGCGTACTCCTTCGTGTGTCGAAACAGCGCGTTCATCTCGGCTTCCGGCACGTTTTCGGCACGCATTGTCGCACGACGTTCCTGCACCGCGAGCGAGTGCTCCTCGAACGCGGCTTTCGGCCAGGGTGTCGGGACGGGCGTTGCCTGCCCGACGAGATGCTTCCATTTCAATTGCGCCGGATCGAGCAAGGCCGTCACGTTGGGTTCGTAGGGTTCCGTGATGCCGGCCGGTGCCTCGTACGCGACCGAACTCGTGTAGTACTCGTCGGCGAGGCCGGCGAAGTGATGGCCGAACTCGTGTACGAAGAGATACGGCGCCCATTCGCTGTTGGCGGCCGCCGTGCTGTAAAGCCCGTAGATGCCGCCACCGCCGTAGACATCAGAATTGACGAGGACTTCAACGAAGTCGTACGGCGTGGACGAGGCAATGCGCCGCATGCGCTTGTTGTCGAATACGAGCACATAGCGCTCCGAGCGGAACGCATCGTAGGTCGCGCCGACCGGCGAATCGCGATACGTGTTGGTCGACGGCCGCGAGATGCCGGATTCAGCCGCCGCCGGCGCGAGCGCCCAGACGTTGAAGTCGTCGCGTCGATCGCGGAACGGCGAGGTTAAAAAAAGGACCTCGGTCAGCGCTTTCGCCTTGTCGAGAAACGCGACATGGTCCTCGTCCGTGTAGCCATCTCCGAGCAGGAGAAGATCGACTTTCGTGGCCGGATCCCCGCTCTTCTGCAGGGCGACCACCCGGCTCGCGTAAGCGGCTGTTTCCCGGTGCACGAGGTAGTCATCAGGATCGAGACGGATACGCCAGATCTCCTCGAAGCGGTTCGCCGCGCCGCGTTTGCTGATGACGAGATCGAATTGCCCCTCCGGCGCTGGGAAGCGAACGGACTCGTGAAAGGTTCGATCGATGTCCCGTGCTTCTCCGGTGGTTTCCCATTCGCCGAAGATGCTGCTGAAACTCCTCGACCAGCTGGGCTTGCCGGTCGCCGGATCGACGATTTCGAAGAGGTACTTGCCACGTGCGGTCGTGTCGAGCGCGTGCGCCATGTTTCCTGTCCAGGGCAAGGGCTCGCGCACGACCGCATCGAGGCTGAAGAGCTCATTCGCAGCACTGCCGCTGTGAAAATAATCCACGCGCAGTGTGGCCGGTGTCGACGTAGCCGAGGCGATACCGGTCCAGAGCACC
>JBGTLY010000322.1:0-7268 GCA_041743865.1 Woeseiaceae bacterium | reverse complement strand
GCCGAAGCCTTTTTCACGACGACGACTTACGCACTCGCCGGCGGGTACGCCTGGTCGCCCGAGGACCAGGCGCTGCTCGTCAGCTCGGATGAGACGGGCATCTTCAATGCCTGGTCGATGTCGCCCGTCAGTGGCGCACGAAAACCGCTGACGACCTCGACGACGGACTCGACGTTCGCCGTCTCGTGGTTTCCCGACGATGCCCGCGTCCTGTTTACTGCGGACCAGGGCGGCAACGAACTCGGTCACCTGTACGTGCGCGAGGTCACCGGAGAGACCCGCGACCTGACGCCGGGCGCGGAGATCAAAGCCGAGTTTGTCGACTGGTCGGGCGACGGGAAGTCCTTTTACGTGTTGACGAACGAACTCGATCCCGCGGCCTTCGACCTGTACCGCTACGCCGCGAAGGACTACGAGCGTACGCTCGTATTTCAGAACGACGAGGCGTTCGACATCCAGGCCGTATCGCCGGACGGCACGACGATTGCGCTGCTCAGGCCGCGAACGAGCGCGGATTCCGACATCTACCTGCTGGATACGCGCATCGACGATGCGGAGCCCGAGCTGATCACAGAGCACGAGGGCAACGTATCGCACGGTGTCCACGAGTTCACGCCTGACAACAAACAGCTCGTCTACTCGACGGACGCATACGGCGAGTTCGAGCAGGCCTGGACCTACGACCTGGAAACCGGCGCGAAAGCACCGCTCGTTTCGGCGGACTGGGACGTCATTTTCGTGACCTATTCCGATTCCGGGCGATACCGCGTGTCCGCAATCAACGACGATGGGAGAACCGTCGTTGGCATTCTCGACAGCGAACGCGGCGAGGAAGTGAATCTTGCGAACCTGCCGCCCGGCGATCTCGAGCAGATCCGGTTCTCGCGCGACGAGTCGAAGATCGCACTGATGCTGAGCTCGGACACATCGCCCAACGACGTCTACACCGTCGACCTCGCCACCGGCCAGGGCCGGCGCCTCACCGAGGCGCTGAATCCCGAGATCGACGAGGCCAACCTGGTCGAATCCGAGGTCGTGAGGTACAAAAGCTACGACGGGCTCGAGATCCCGTCGATTCTGTATCGCCCGAAGGAGGCGTCGGCGGCGAACCAGGTGCCGGCGCTCGTGTGGGTACATGGCGGACCGGGCGGGCAGAGCCGCACCGGGTATTCGGAGACGATCCAGCACCTCGTCAATCACGGCTATGCCATTCTCGCCGCCAACAACCGCGGCTCGTCCGGTTACGGCAAGACGTTCTTCCACATGGACGATCGCAAGCACGGCGAGGTAGACCTCAAGGACATCGTCCAGGCGAAAACCTACCTGCAGTCGCTCGACTGGGTCGACGGCGAGCGCATCGGAATTATCGGCGGTTCGTACGGCGGCTACATGGTGGGCGCGGCGCTCGCCTTCGAGCCGGAGGTGTTTGACGTCGGCATCAACATCTTCGGCGTGATGAACTGGGTGCGCACGCTGACTTCCATCCCGCCGTGGTGGGAGTCGTTCAAGGAAGCGTTGTACGACGAGATGGGCGACCCGGCCGTCGATGGCGAACGTCATCGCCGCATCTCGCCGCTGTTTCACGCGAGGAACATTACGACGCCGCTCCTGGTCGTGCAGGGCGCGAACGATCCCAGGGTCCTGCAGGTGGAGAGCGACGAGATCGTTGCCGCCGTGCGCGCGAACGACGTGCCGGTGGAATACGTGCTGTTCGAGGACGAGGGCCACGGCTTCACCAAGCGCGAAAACAAGATCGAAGCGTCCGAAGCCTACCTCGCTTTTCTCGACAAGCACCTGCGGCCTGTCGACCCGTAGGAGCGCGCCACGCGCGCGAACAAGATGTAGGAGCGGGCCATGCCCGCGATCAATGTGTAGGAGCGCGCCACGCGCGCGATCCCCCTATCGGATCGCCACCCCCTAACTCGGCAAAGCAATCTGATCCCCATTCCAAGTTCGAGCCTATGACAACCGGCCTCACAAGAGTCATCAACAAACGCCAGGTCCTCGCCCTCGCCTTCGGCGCGATGGTCGGCTGGTCGTGGGTCGCGCTCACCGGCGTCTGGCTCGACAACGCAGGGCCCGCCGGCGCCATGCTCGCGTTCCTCGCCGGCGGTGCCGCACTCACGTTCGTGGGACTGACCTATGCGGAACTCGCCTCGGCCATGCCTTTCGTCGGCGGCGAACACGTGTACTCGCAGCGTGCCCTGGGTGCCACAGCGTCGTTCATCTGCACATGGGCGATACTCCTGGGCTACGTTTCCGTCGTCGCGTTCGAGGCCGTGGCGCTGCCGACGGTCCTCGAGTACCTCGTGCCGGGCTTCAGCCGGGGCTACCTGTGGACCGTTGCCGGCTGGGAGGTCAACGCGACCTGGGTCGCGGTGGGCGCGATCGCCGCCGTCGCCATGGTCGTCATCAACATACTCGGCATACGAACGGCCGCGAGAATCCAGGTGCTCGTCGTTGTTGTCGTGCTCGCGAGCGGACTCGCGCTCGTCGCAGGCGCCGCCGTCAACGGCGAGGTCGAAAACCTCAAGCCCGCCTTCACAGGCGGCACGGCCGGTGTGCTGGCCGTCCTCGTCATGGTGCCGTTCATGTTCGTCGGCTTTGACGTCATCCCGCAGTCGGCCGAGGAAATCGACCTGCCGTTTGCCGAGATCGGCCGACTGCTATTGCTGTCGATAGGCTGCGCGATCGCCTGGTACGCGCTCATCATCGGCGCCGTGGCGCTGGGATTGTCCGAAGAGCAACGAGCCGCGGCGACACTGCCGACCGCGGACGCGGCGTCGGTGCTGTTCGGCGGCAGCTGGGCCGGCAAGCTGCTCGTGATCGGCGGGATCGCCGGGATTCTCACGAGCTGGAATGCCTTCCTGATCGGCGGCAGCCGCGCACTCTTCGCGCTCGCGCGGGCAGGGCAGGTCCCCGCCGTCTTCGGCGAACTGCATCCGCGCTACCACACTCCGCGCAACGCCATCCTCCTGGTTGGCGGACTCGCCGTGATCGCGCCCCTGTTCGGGCGTCCCGCGATGGTGTGGCTCGTGAATGCCGGCGGCCTCGGCATCGTGACCGCTTATGCAATCGTCGCCCTGTCGTTCCTGGTGCTGCGAGTCCGCGAACCGGAGATGGAACGGCCGTACCGGGTCCGCTACGGCACGCTAACCGGATATCTGGCGCTAATCTTTTCGGTATTACTTGCAGGCTTGTACCTGCCCTTTAGCCCAGCGGCGCTAACGTGGCCGCAGGAATGGCTGATAATCGTCAGCTGGTGCGCACTAGGAATCGGACTATATGTAGGAGCGCGCCACGCGCGCGATTAGTCTGTAGGGTGACAATATGTAGGAGCGCGCCACGCGCGCGAATCGTCTGTAGGGTGACAATGGCCTCAGTCATTTCCTTTGCGCCAAGTTACCCTGCGGGTCCAAGTAAATCGACTCTGACCCCATTCTCAAGACCGCGCCAACCTCCGCACGATCGACAACCGCCAGATGTGTAGGAGCGGCTGCCGGCCGCGACTGATATGCAGCTGGTCTTACGATGTAGGAGCGCCCCACGGGCGCGATTTGTCACGTCCCGAACTGGGACGCGGTAACGAACCCGAAAGTCTGGGGAGCTTGAATGCGCACCAAAGGGAGAATCGCAACCTGGAACGATGACAAGGGCTACGGTTTTGTGGCTCCCTTCGACGGTGGCAAACAGATCTTCATTCACGCGAAAGCTTTCGGCAATCGAAACAGACGACCCCACGTCGATGAAGTCGTAACGTATTCAGTTTCGAAGGACAAGCAGGGCCGCCCCTGTGCGGCGAACGCGACGCTCGCCGGCGACAAGCTCAGGGAAAAGTCAGCGCAACGGACCAATAAAACAGGAATTATTCAGGCAGTCGTGTTTCTGGCTGCACTGGGTATGTCGGTGGTAACCGGCTACCTGCCAGTAAGCATCTTGATTGCGTATGCGTCCTTGAGCCTCATTACCTTCGTCGCCTATGCCCTCGACAAATCGGCCGCAAAATGGCGTGCCCGGCGAACCAGCGAAGGCGCGCTCCTTCTTCTGGGCCTGGTCGGTGGCTGGCCAGGCGCATTGATCGCGCAGCAGATCCTGCGGCACAAGTCAAAAAAGACGTCCTTCCGTAGTGCGTTCTGGGCCACAGTATTGATGAACTGCGCCACACTCGCGTGGCTCTTTACGGACCGAGGCAAAGCCGCAGTACAAAGTCTTTTGGCATAGGGAGACAAGGGGTCGGACTACATCTCGCGCAATGAGCCTGACTCCCTCCCACCTGAAAATGTACTCTGACCCATTTTCCTCCGATCAAGATAGAGGAGCGCGCCATGCGCGCGACCAAGAAGGAGCAACCAGAACGACAAGACGCCGGAGGCAGCTATGGATATCGACCTGAATCGCGAGATCGTCGCGGCCATCATCGACAAGGCGCGTGAATTCAACGAAGAGGCCGACGTCACGCCGCTCGAGGACCAGGAAGACCCGGAGATCGGCGACGGCGACTTCAGCGACGTGATGGTGGCCAGGCACGGCGAAGATCCCGGTTACCGGCGGCTGAAGGGCGCAATCGAGGATCTCGATCCGGACCAGCAAATGACGCTCGTCGCCCTGATGTGGGTCGGCCGCGGGGATTACACGGCAGCGGAGAGGGACGAGGCACTGGAATTGGCTGGGGAGAACTGGACGAATCATACGGCCGACTACCTCATTGGCACGCCCCTGCTGGCCGACTACCTGGCCGAGGCGCTCGAGCAGGCAGAGAGCGACGAGGACCTCCAGGAGCGGTCGTAAGGCCGCGAATTAGCACTGCCGGATCCGGCATGGCGTCGCTGTCAACGCAGTGTCGAGTTAAAGCAATATTGCAAAGCCGCAGCTCCAGCCCGGGCTCCTTGGCTAAACGATCTGCGTGTTTTGCGCGCCGGTCGTCACCTGCTGCAGTTCCGCCAGCCGTTTGAGCCCGCGCCCGTCCAGCGACGCGATGAACGCAAACAGGCACTTCTGGACCCGACGGGTCGACCACAGGTCTGCGTAGTCCCGGTTGTGCGTCGATCGCCTCAGGATGGCACGGACGAGCCGCGCGAATGCCCGGCGCTGCGCCTTCGTCCGGCAGCACATGTTTCCGATGATGCCGACATAACGTTCCGCGAATTCGCGCTGCTCCGTGTCCCAGCCGGCGAGCAGGGCCCGCGTCAGTGCGACCTGGAACCCGGCGATGGGGCTCACGGGCATGCCGAGTGCAACCGGCTGCCCAAACAGGACCGGGATGGGGTTCGCGCTCGCGTCGTCTGTGCCAAACGCGGGCTCGATGAGCGTGGCGAGCTTGTGCCATTGCGCGGGCGTGATGCCGTCGGTGTCGGACGACCGCGCGGCGAGCGCGCGGATCTCCTCGAGCGAGCGGTCGGACTTCGCGAAATTTGTGCGTGTCGAGATGATGATGATATTGCCGCAGACATAGCCACGGTCGTTATTCGCCCGGTCGACCGACCAGTCCGTATCCTCGCCCGTGGCATACGTGAATGCTTCGCCGATGACCGGGCAGCGCCCCGAGTTCGGCGTGATTTTCCTCAGATAGTCCGGGCTCACTGCCGGGGAGAAAGTCTTGCCACGAGCCAGGGCACCGAAACGGATCTGCAGCCACTTGCGGACATAGCGGTCCGGCTTGCGCGTCGTCTTGCCGGGATCGCTGCCGAACGCCCGGTAACCGTCACAGAACAGCTTGTTCGCGACCTCCGGTACCGGGAGGCGGAAGGTCGCGTAGTCCCACCCCAGGTCGAAGGCTTGCTGGTCCAGGCTGTCCATCCCCGATGTTTAACAGGATGGGGCGAAGGGCGCTGTGCTCGAGGTCAAGCTATGAAATCGCAGGAGCTTACATATTCCGCGGAAGCCACAGCTGACCGCCGCGGAGGTTTGAGCGCCGGGTTCGATCCGCGATAATGCAGGGACTGACCCAGAGAACCACTCCATGCCCGCGACCCGGCCGACAGCCAAGCGCAAGACGAAAAAGAAACCCTCCGGTAAGCTCCGGATCGGCGACGACTGGAATGCGATCAACATCATCGCCCTGTCGCAGTCGAACCCGCTGAAGGCCGTCGCCGAGTTCGTCGAGAACAGCATCGATGCGAACGCGCGCCACGTCACGATCACGCGCGGACGCGAGAAGGGCGAGGCGTACCTCAGGATCCGCGACGACGGCGAAGGCATCCCGGTCGACGAGGAGGGCAAACCGAATTTTCGCTACGTCGCCACCCACATCTGCGATTCCATCAAGCGGCAGCTCAAGGCCGACGGCGCGCGCGGCATCCAGGGCGAGTTCGGCATCGGCCTTCTGAGCTTCTGGACGGTCGGCGAGAGCCTGACCATGACGACGGCCGGGGCGGACGGCAGGACCTACCAGATGCGCATGCGAAAGGGCAGTCCCGACTACCGGCTCGACGTGAAGCGGACCCTGCTGTTTCCCGAGTCGGGCACCGAGCTCATGATCACGCCGCTCTTGGCGGGCGTGCGGCAGCTCAACGGCGACAAGATGCAGTGGTACCTGGCCTCCGAGCTCCGCGACCGCATCCGCCACTCCGGCGTGCGGGTGAAGATCGTCGACCGCACCGCGCGCAAGGAATACAAGGTGGAGCCCCGGCAATTCTCCGGGCGGCTGCTGCACGAGCTGCCCGCGGCATCGGCGCCGGAGGGCGAGGTCTACACCGAGCTGTACCTCGCCGAACCGGATGCCGCGCACGGCGTGGGGCTGTATCGCGCCGGCACCCGGGTGCTCGCGAACCTCACGGAGCTCGATGCGTTTGCGCACGAGCCATGGAGCGGCGGCTACCTGCAGGGCATCGTGGACGCGCCGTTTCTGAACCTGACACCCGGCACCCGCAGCGGCGTAATCCAGGACGAGGCCTTTGCGCACTTCGTCAAGGCCCTGGCACCGGTGGAGGGCGCGCTCACGAAGATCATCGCCGAGCAGCGCCGCGCCGAGGACGAGCGCGCCAGCGCCAAGATGCTCAACACCATCCGCAAGGCGTTCAAGGAAGCGCTGCTGGCGCTGCCGGCCGAGGAATACGACTGGTTCGACCTCCGCGAGCGGCGGCCCGGGCGCGAAGCGGCCGCAGGCGGTGCGGAAGAACCGATGACGGTGGACGAGGACACCGGCGGCACCCCGCCCGCGGAAGCCGCGGGCGGGCAGAAACAGTTCTTCGAGTACGCGGGCCCGCTGTTCAGCGTGCGCGTCTCGCCGCAGTCGAGCGTCGTGCCGGTCGGTGAATCGAGGACCTTCC
>JBGTLY010000321.1:0-2361 GCA_041743865.1 Woeseiaceae bacterium | reverse complement strand
CGTGAACTGCTTCGAAACAGAGCCCGCCTCGAAGATCGTGTCGGGACGGTTCGGCACGCCGTGCTCGAGGTCAGCCATGCCGTAGGCCCGCTCGAGCACGATGCGGCCATCGTCTGAGACGCCGACGGCGCAGCCGGGTGTCGAGGAGTTCCAGGCAGCAAATGCCGCATCGATGCCAGGCTCGTTGGCGGAAGCGGCCCAGGCAAATGCCGCAATGAACGCAGACGCGACAATTGCCATCCACTTCGACATCAGGAGCCTTGCTTCAACTTTTCGATCGTCTCGGCCTGGATCTGCCGCAGCCTCGGCATCATGGACTGGGTGATGTCATGCATCATGCCGAGCGATCGCTGCATGACCTGCGGCATCTTGTCGATGACCGCCTGACCGGCCGGGGAACGGTAGAACTCCAGCATTCCCGTGACTTCCTCCTCGGTAAATGTCTGCTGGTAGAGTTCCAGGAACCTGGGCTCCAGCAGTTCCCACCTCATCTCGGTCTGGAGCAAAGCCACCAGCCTTGTGCGCATCTCATCGAAGGCCGCTTGCTGTTCCGGTGTCGGCGTCTTGCCAGCCAGGGCCTGACGCATCGCCTCCTGCAGGAACGCATCCATCTGTTCCCACATCCCGTCGAGCAGCTGGCGCGATTTCGTGACTTCCAGCAATTCACGCACCGAAGACTCACTCGACAACTGGGCCTGGGCAGCTGGCGGCACGACTGCAAACAGCATGTAAGCGACCAGACAGGCGACGATCTTCATAGGCTCCCCTCGTCAATTGGTGCCATTGGCGAAAACTATCTGCTCGTAGCGCCCGCGAAGCGAGATGCAAGCATCGCGGCACCGATCGCAGGCAAGGAAAGAACTCCGAACAGGATCAATCCCAGCGGTGCCAGGTTGCCGATCTCGCCGGCGAGCACGGCCATGGTCGCAAACTGCGCCGCGAACAGCGCGAGACACCAGCGCCATGGCCGTTCCGGGAACAGGAAACCCAGCAGGCCGCAGGCAATGATCGCGGCCGGGTAGAAAATCGTCCAGTAGCTGCCCGAGTCCCAGGCCTCGCGACGGTCGGAAACCGCGGAGCCCACGGCCCAGAGCGTTGCCCCGGCGATGACGGCGAGCGCGTAAGGCAGTGTGCCCGACTTTTTCACGCAGCCTTCTCCGCAAGCGCATGGAGCTTCAGCGTCGTGGCCAGGTTTCGGGTCGTCGCCCGGCGACCGATTTTGCCTAGCAAGGCCTCCCCGGCCTTGCTCTTGAGAATGCCATCAGCGCAAAGCAGGTAGGCCGCGTGCCGGCCGATCGCGAAGCGCTCATGGGGTGTGACGAGCGAAGCAATCGCCGCGAGCTCTGCGAGCGTTGCGGTGTCCTGCGTGAACGCGATCAGGAAACGCGAATGCTCCGAAGCGTCGACCTCGAAGGGATTGCCCGCCACGATCGCCGCGAACTCCTTCGCCGACTTCACGATTACCGGGACTTCCACCTTCAGCTTGCCGGAAATCGCCGCCGCACTGTCGGACGCAATCCGGGCCGGTGCGCCTGATTTAGAGCGGAATACCGCATTGCCGCTGTTCAGCAAGGTGGCGACATCCGTGTGGCCCAGGGCAGCGAGGAGCTTGCGGAACTCAGCCATCGGCACGCGCTTCGCCTTGCCGATGTTCACGCCACGCAGCAGTGCGACGCAGGTCGTCACTGCTTCACTGCGTACAGAAAACGCGCATAGCCGATCTCCGCAGCATTCTTGGTCAGCTCGATGTTGACCCAGGCCACGACGTCCCCGAACGGGCGATCGGTGAAAGGCCAGCGCGTCCTTGCTGTCGATTGCAGCTCATCGTCGCCGAGTTCCTCGATCCGTCGTCGCCACTGCTCCGACAACTCCGCGATCCAGCGGCGCGCCGCATCGGCCGATCCGGGCCAGGTGGCGTCCTTGCGGGTCAGGGTGGCCGGGCCGAACGAGTGGTCCAGGGTCATTGACCACCAGAGACCGATGTGCCAGGTCAGCCAGGCGATGCTGGGAGGCCCGAGTTCGTATCCCTCGTGCTCCGGCCACTCGCCCCGCCAACGGCCGTCGGTATCCCTTACGACATGCAAACCGCGCTGCGCCGGCCGCCACAAACATTCTTCGGTCGTCAGTCCATCAAGATGATACGTCGCGAGCTTCCAGGCAATCTCGAACTGCCGGCGCAGGTAGTCCGCCGCCGCATGGCTCACGGCCGCACCTCTGCCGAGCAACGGCGCAATGGAGTCGTACGGAAGGAAGGCTCGCGTCCCGGCATCAAACGGAAAACTCGCCACCGGGATGTCCGGTAGCCGCTCCAGCGCGCGCGTCTCGAGCCCGAACCAGGACTGGCAGGCATCCCTTTCTCCA
>JBGTLY010000320.1:0-2517 GCA_041743865.1 Woeseiaceae bacterium | reverse complement strand
GCCCGCTCCTACGCGGCGGGTGGTAGGAGCGCGCCATGCGCGCGATCACGTGGTCGGTGAATCGCGGGCGTGGCCCGCTCCTACGGGGCGTGGTGGTAGGGGCGCGCCATGCGCGCGATCAAGGTGGTCGGTGAATCGCGGGCGTGGCCCGCTCCTACGGGGAGGCATGGAAAACCCGGTGATTCAGCTCGACCGGCTTGCCGTCCCGGTCCACCAGCGTCCGCGGGGGATCCAGCGATTGTGTCAGTGGCACGGCGATCAGCATCGTCATCAGTGACACGCCGAGGCCGATGAAATCGCCCGGCAACTCCGGGTAGCGAACCGACGTGACGATCCAGGCGACGATACCGGCGAACATAGCGCAGAGCGCGCCGGCGCGATTCGCTTTTTTCCACCACACGCCGAGAATGAACGGGACGATGACCGCGGAAAGCATCAGGAGGTTTGCATCCAGCATCGTGTCGAACACCACCTGCGCATTGAGCGCGATCGCGACGGCGATGGCGCCGCAAGCCGGGATACCCCAGCGCACGACCCGGAGCTGCAAACGGTCGCTTGGCGTGCTCTTCACGAAGGGCAGCAGGTTCGTGCTGAGGATACTCGCGGAGGACAGCAACGCGCTGTCGCAGGAGCTCATGATGGCCGCGAGAATCGCCCCGACAAACACCGCGATCGCCACCGGGTGCAGGTGCTCAAAGGCCAGCGCCGGGATTATCGACTCAGAGTCGGCGAGACCCGGCATCGTAACCGAGCCGATGATGCCGAGCATGACCGGGATCATTGCGATGCCGAGGTAGCCGACGGCACCCAGCAGGACGGACTGCTGCGCTACATTCTCCGACTTCGCGGACAGCGCCCGGCCGATCAGCGATTGCGAGGCGATGTCCGCGATACCGAAGACCATCCAGGCCCGCAGGTAATTGAGCCACTGCTCGCCGGAATTCTCGAGGGGCAGCATCCTGAACGTGACTTCAGGCAGCTGCCGCGCGATCGGCTCCCAGCCGCCCGCGTCGACGAGCACGACAACGGACAGCATCGCGAGCCCGGCCAGGATGATGAGCAGCTGGACGAAATCGGTCAGGGCGACGGCGAGCATCCCACCCATGGTCGTGTAGAGGATCACGATGATCGAACCGCCGACGATGCCCGTTACTTTTGGAATGCCGGTCAGTGTCTCGAAGACGATGCCGAAGGCCACGAGCATGCCCGCGACCCAGAAGACGCTCGAGGCAAGCCCGGCGAGCGAGGCGATGAAGGACGCGACCTTGCCGAAGCGCTGTTCCACGAATTCGACGAAGGTGAAGAGTTTCAGCCGCCGAAAGATGCGGACAAAAAAGAGCCCCGACAGCAGGAGGCACATCGTGGCACCGAAGGGGTCGGCGATCACGCCGAGAATGCCGTCGTCGTAGGCGGCGCCGGCACCGCCGATCAGCATGCCGCCGCCGAACCAGGTGGCAATGATGGTTGCGGTGCAAAGCCACAGGGGCAGCGAGCGGCCGGCGACGATGAACTCCGCCGCCGTATGTGTTTTGCGGGAGGCATACACCCCGACGGCGACCATGAGCGCAATGTAGATTGCGACGCCGATAAGAATAGTAAGGTCGGTGCTGATCGCTCTGGCCTGCGCGGGCGGACTCAGGGGATGGTACTGTCCGTCCGGGCAAAACTCCACGAGCCGGTAATACGGGTCTCCGGGCGGTGTCTGCGCAGGTTCGCACGTTGCCATGCATCAAAACGCTCGGGATCGACTTCGGCGGGCACCTGCCACCCCTTGCGACCGAAATACCTGACGACGTACTCATCGAGATAGCCCGCATCGCGGACCCGGACGAGCGTGTCGAGGTAGGGGTCCGAAAGCGACGGGTTCGCCTGCCGTTTCTCGTCCCAGGATTCCGCGAGGATCCGCCGGGCCATGAACTCGCAGCCATAGTTGCTGACACGCGAGGGTATGTCGCCGCCCGTCTCGAGCTGGCAGGCTGCCTTGCCCAGGCTGTAGACGACCCAGCTCTGCAGCACCGGGTCGCCACCCGCCATCGCACGTCGGGACAAGGTGAAGGTATCCCCATCCGTCACACCGTCGCGTGTGTAGATCTCGCTATTGCAGGCCACGAGAAAAAGGCAGATCGCGAGGGTCGCAAAACGTTCCATGGCAGGATTCTGGCTGCCCGGACGTGAACGAGGACTGAAACTGCCGGCTCGAGGCGCTTGCGGTATCATCGGCCCGCCGGGGGACCTGGCATGACATGGAGTTTTGCGCTTGGGCTTGAGTATCGTCATTCTCGCCGCGGGTCAGGGCACGCGGATGCGATCGGCCCTGCCCAAGGTTCTGCAGCCGCTGGCCGGACGACCGCTCCTGGCCCATGTTCTGGCGTGTTCGCGACAGCTCGACGCCAGCGATATCTGCGTAGTGTACGGCCACGGTGCGGAGCGCGTGCGAGCGGCGTTCCCGGAAGCCGGCATCCGCTGGGCGTTGCAGTCCGAGCAGCGCGGCACCGGGCACGCCGTGATGCAGGCCAT
>JBGTLY010000319.1:0-5533 GCA_041743865.1 Woeseiaceae bacterium | reverse complement strand
GCGCGTGGCGCGCTCCTACAGCCGCGCGCGTGGCGCGCTCCTGCAGCCGCGGGCAATGCCCGCTCCTACGAAACCTTTGGTTTCGGGCTACCCGCGGCGACGTAGTTTGCCGTCGTCCAGCAGGCGACGACGAAGACGAGGACGTTTGCGACGACCACCGGCACGGAACCGATTAGCAATCCGTAGCCCATCCAGAGCAGCGCACCGCAGATCTGTACGGCACGCATACGCACGACATCGGTGAACAGAAACGACATCGTAAACACCGCGGTGGCGATCCAGCCGACCGCTTCAATCAGTATCGAATGCATCATCGTGCTCCGCCTGCGGCCTGCCGGCCGACTTCGGCCAGGCTGACGTTGTCGCGCCGCTCCTTCTCCCACGCGTCTAAGCGCAGGCCGCTGGCTTCCATCGCCGAGCGGATTGCCGGCAGACGCCAGCCGAGGACCTGTTCGAACACCGGCATCAACACGCTGCACGCGTTGTCGCTGATCACCGTGCTCCGGGCAACGTGGGCCAGCAACCGGTTTTCCGACACCGCGACCGTAAAGCCGTCGTGATTGTTCACGTGCAGCATCGCGTGCACATCCGAACTGCCGTCGCCGACGTAGATGACACGGTCACGCGCAATGCCGAGGGCTTCCGTCAGGTGCTCGAGTACCGCAACCTTACCGAAGCCTGCCGCCACTTTGTAAATCGCGGCGACTTCGCCGGTCACGGCATCGAAATCGAGCTCGGTGCCAATAATGCACTCCGGGCGGACGATGCCCTCGAGTGCCGACACGACGACATCGCGCGGCGCTGCCGAGATGACGTAGAACGAGACCGCCGTGCCGCTGAAGCCGCGCTCGAGCATCTCGATGAGCTGCGGTATTGCGCGCTTCAGGCGCACGCGTTTGCCGGCTTCGACCAGGTGCTCGCGGCGCACGCCGCGAAAGTCCGGATCGTGCCGGATCAGGTAGGCGAGTTCGCCGCCCTGCTGCACGAGATTGCTGGCCGCGAGGCCGTTGACACGATCCTCGTAGTCGTAGATCCCGAGCAGCTCCGCGAGGACGATACCGGAATCGTTGAAACTCAGTGTCTGGTCGAAATCCGACGCAAACAGGTAATGCTTCGTATCGGTTGTGTTCATAATAGATACCTCTCGAACAATGCTCCATGCCTCCACCGAACCGCGAATCACGGTATCACTCGCCTGTTACACGTCAATCAAACAGGACGCATTTCGAGGCGATAATTTTTTGACGCTTACCTGAAATTTATCAGGGCGCCAATGAATTCGATTGCATTCGCTTGCAAGGCTTGTCCCGCCTGCTTTTAATCGATTCATGCGTTTTCAGTACTTCTCGCTCTTCGCGGTATCTATCGGGCTGTCGGGCTGCCCTTCTTCGGCCGAGCCGGACGGAATTGCGCATATTCCGGCAGGCAACACAGGCCAGGCTTCGGCCCACTGGGTGAGGAATTCGGTCATTGCGTGGAACGCCGGCGGCGCAGGCGATCGCTACGTACTGCACTATGCCGCACGAGGCGGTCTCTCGATCGAGGCCAACAAAATTAGCGGCGCGGACGGGTCACTCGCACTCCGGCTCGACCCGGCCGGACTGCCCGCCGTTGTCATCGAGCGGTTTCCGCCACTGGCGGGCTATTCGGCGCTGCTTCTCGACGACGCCGACCTGGCCCGCGTGCCGTCGCTCCTGAAAGGCCAGGTCGTCGTGTCGGTCAGCGCTCCTGACGGTACGCTCCTCGATGCGACGGGCCTGCAGCTTCCCGGCGTGCTCGACGATCTCTATACCTATGGTGGCGACCTCGGCCCGGTGTTCGCGGACGATGTACCGACGATCACCCTGTGGGCGCCGACCGCACTCGGCGTCACGCTCCTGCTCTACGACGACGTGGGCACGACCGACGCTGATTCCTTTCCCATGAAGCCGGATCCCGCTACCGGCACATGGATGATCCATGGCGCGCCGGACTGGAAGGACCGGTATTACCTCTTCGAGGTCGAGGTCTACGTCCCCGCCACCGGTCGCATCCAACGCAATGAAGTCACCGATCCGTATTCGCTCGGCCTGTCCATGAACAGCCGCCGCAGCCAGCTGGTGGATCTCGGGAACCCGGTACTCGAACCGCCCGGCTGGGATGAACTCGAGAAGCCGCCGCTCGCGGCGTTCGAGGACATCGTCATCTACGAATTGCACGTGCGAGATTTCTCCGTCATCGACGGTACCGTGCCCGAAAAGCATCGCGGCACGTATGCGGCATTTAGCGCGAGCGAGTCGGACGGCATGCAACACCTCGGGGCGCTCGCCGGCGCGGGCCTCACGCACCTGCATCTCCTCCCCACGTTTGACATCGCGAGCATCGAGGAGGACCGGCGACTCTGGCGGCAGCCCTCGTTCGCGACGCTTTCAGGCTATCCGGCCGATGCGCACGAGCAGCAAGCGGCCGTCGCTGCGACGGCGGATGCCGACGGCTTCAACTGGGGCTACGACCCGTGGCATTACACGGTACCCGAGGGCAGCTATGCCACCGACGCGAACGGCACGACCCGCATCCTGGAATACCGCCGGATGGTGCAGTCGCTGAACGAGGCCGGGCTCCGCGTCGTCATGGATGTCGTCTACAACCACACTGCCGCATCCGGCCAGGCGGAGAAGTCCGTGCTGGACCGCATCGTGCCCGGCTACTACCACCGGCTCGGGCCCACGGGTGCGGTGGAACAAAGCACCTGCTGCGAGAATACCGCCGCCGAACACGCGATGATGGCTAAGCTCATGATCGACTCGCTCGTCACCTGGGCGCGCGACTACAAGATCGACGGATTCCGTTTCGACCTCATGGGGCATCACCCGAAATCGGTACTCATGGAAGTGCGCGCCGCACTCGATGCGCTCACGATCGAAGCCGACGGCGTCGACGGCCGCTCCATCTATCTCTATGGTGAGGGCTGGAACTTCGGCGAGGTCGTCGACGGTGCCCGCTTCGTGCAGGCCACCCAGGCAAATATGGCCGGCACCGGCATCGGCACGTTCAACGACCGGCTGCGCGACGGTGCGCGAGGCGGCACGCCGTTTAGCGACGTACGCGACCAGGGTTTCGTGAACGGACTCGGCTACGACCCGAACGCCTATGACCAGGACGATGCGGATACGCTTCTGTTGCAGCTGACGGACTGGCTCAGGATCGGGCTCGCCGGCAATCTCGCGGACTTTCGCTTCGTAAATGCCATGGGCGTGCCGGTCGCCGCGAAAGAGGTCGACTACTTCGGGCAGCCGGCCGGCTTCACGGCAGACCCATCCGAGCACATCGCCTACGTGGAAGCCCATGACAACGAGACGTTGTTCGACACCATACAACTCAAAGCGCCGATTTCTACCTCGATGGCCGACCGTGTTCGCATCCAGCACCTGTCGAACAGTCTCGCGCTGCTCGCCCAGGGCATACCCTTCGTCCACGCCGGCCAGGACCTGCTGCGCTCGAAGTCGATGGACCGTAACAGTTTCAATTCCGGGGACTGGTTCAACGCGATCGACTGGACGGCTCGGAAGACGAACTGGGGCAAGGGCCTGCCGATCGCAAGCCAGAACGAGGCCCAGTGGCCGCTGATGCAGCCGCGGCTTGCCGACCCTGCCCTCCTGCCGTCGCCGGCGGACGTCGCGCACTCGGCCGAACTCTTTCGCGAGCTGCTGGCGATCCGCAACAGCTCAGCGCTTTTTCGCCTGCGGAGCGCTGAGGAAATTTACGAGAGGCTCCGCTTTCACAATACCGGGCCCGCTCAGATCCCGGGCCTCATTGTGATGAGCCTCGAGGACGAGGACGGCGCCATTGACGAGGACTACGCGGAGATCGTGGCATTGTTCAACGCCGGCCGGGAACCGGTCGCGTTCGCTTACCCGTCCGGCGGCCAGGCATTCGAGCTGCACCCGGTGCTCACGCGATCTTCCGATCCTGTCGTCCGGACCGCGCGCTACGACGGCCCGCGGTTCCTGGTACCGGCACGGACAACCGCCGTCTTCGTCGACCGTCACAGACAACAGTAGGAGCGGCCCATGGCCGCGATTTCCACCCATGGCCGCGATTCGCGCGCATGGCGCGCTCCTACGGCCGAAATCGCGGGTATGGCCCGCTCCTACGGGCGGCTGGGCGGTAACCGGACGAGCCGTGTCGCCGCCGTAGTCCCGGAGCCGCTGGGGCGGTAGCATTGCCGGTCACTTCACGAGGGGAAATGCATGGAGAAGACCGCGGGTGCGCTGACACGCCGCCATTTCATGGGTCTGTCGCTCGCCGCCGGCGTCACGTTCGCGACCAGCGCCGGGAGCGCCGAACTGGGGTCCCTGACCGAGCGCTATCCCGATTCGCGCATCAAGACACTCGACCCTCGCTTTGGCGCACTCGTCATCGGCAATACGCCGATAGAGCGAATCGCAACCGGTAATCTCTGGGCGGAGGGCCCGGCGTGGAACGGTGTCGGCCGCTATATCGTCTGGAGCGATATCCCTGCGAACACGCAGCGTCGCTGGATCGCAGACGACGGGCGCGTGAGCGACTTCCGCCAACCTTCCGGAAAGAGCAACGGCAACAGCTTCGACAAGGAGGGCCGGCAACTGAGCTGCCAGCATTTGCATCGACGCGTCGTACGCTACGAGTACGACGGCACAGAGACCGTGCTCGCCGACCGATACGAGGGCAAACCCTTCAACAGCCCGAACGACCTCGTCGCGCACCCGGACGGGAGCATATGGTTTACCGACCCGGGCTACGGGCTTGGCTGGTACGAGGGTCAGCCGGGCACGGCTGACCTGAAGGAAGCGGTGTACCGCATCGACACGAACGGCGACATCGACCTCGTCACCGATGAGATCTATAAGCCGAACGGCCTTTGTTTCTCACCCGACTACCGTACGTTATATGTCACCGATACCGGGTCCTCGCCGAACGCTGAGCCGGCGCGCGAGATAAAGATGTGGGATGTCGACGTCCGTCGTTTGACCCGCGGGCGCCGCTTCGCCTCGATGGAAATGGAGGGCGGCTTGATGGGCCAGGCCGATGGCATTCGCGCAGACACCCAGGGGAATATTTGGGTCGGCGCCGGCTGGGGCGGCGACGGCTTCGACGGCGTGCACGTGTTTGCGCCGGACGGGGATCGCATCGGCCAGATCGTACTCCCGGAGATCTGCTCGAACGTCTGTTTCGGCGGCGCGAACCGCGACCGCCTGTTCATGACCGCGAGCCAGTCCGTGTACGCCCTGTACGTGAACGCGCAGGGTGCGCATTTTGCCTGAGGCTGGCTCGCCGCGGGCTCGTAGGAGCGGGCCATGCCCGCGATAAGGCGGATCGGTCGCGACCTTTGGGCGCTCCTGCAGCAACGTGTTTGCCTGCATGTGTCCTGCGGTATGATGCGTCAGGGTCACAGCGTACTGATAAGGCGAAAGCCATGATCTTCGCAGCCATTGAACGTCTCCCTCGAAGCGTGGCCGGCATGGGCCGGCGGCTCGCGCGCAATTACCTGCTCCCCGGTGCCTGCGCGGTACTG
>JBGTLY010000318.1:0-3534 GCA_041743865.1 Woeseiaceae bacterium | reverse complement strand
CAGCAGGCGCAGGATGAATAGGGCGGCGACCGCCGCGCCGCCAGCCAGGAACCCGACCGCACCCTGCAGCAGCGTGAATAGCGACCACAACATGATGCTGAAAAAATACGTCATCTTGGAGCCGAACAGGTCGAGCAACCGTCCGCCGGGCAACTGGGCGACGACGTAGGACCAGGCAAACGCCGAGAAGATGTAACCCATCTGGATCGACGAGAGATTGAGTTCTTTCTCGAGCGCCGGTCCGGCAATCGAGATGACCGCCCGGTCCGCGTAGTTGACGGTCGTGACGACGAACAGCATCGCCGCAATGCTCCATCGGACACGAGATGCTGGCAGCGCGTCGATCTGTGTGGTTGCGGCCGGCATTTTTAACCCCCGTCTTGGGTCAATCGGGATCTCGGCCCCTGGCACGGCCTGCCGGAGGTGGGCACCCGATCTACATGACGTGGATTTTGTCCGCCTATTGATACACAATCAATTCAACTTCTGTAATTAACAATGCAATAATTGAATTGATGTTCGCGCTTAGCCAGGTTCGCTGCTTTGTAGCCGTCGCTGAAGAACTCCACTTCGGCCGAGCGGCGGCCCGACTGAATATCACACAGCCGCCATTGAGTCGGCAGATTCGGATACTCGAGCGCCGTGTCGGTGCACGCTTGTTCAACAGGACCAGTCGAACAGTACAGCTGACCTACGCCGGCGCGGCATTCCTCCCGGAAGCCACCCGCATTCTGCGCCTCGTGGACGAAGCGGCGGCAACGGCGCGCCGGGTTGCGGCCGGCGTATCGGGAACACTGTCGATCGGGTTCACGGCGGCAATCGGCTATGGCTTGTTGCCAGATCTCGTCGGACGACTGCGCGATCGGATGCCGGGCATTACTCTTGTACTCAAGGAACTCGTTTCCTCCACGCAAATCGAGGCGCTCAGTGCCGGCGATCTGGACGTCGGGTTGCTGCGTCCGCACCGTCAGCATCCGGGACTCGACACCCTCGTCCTGCATCGTGAATCATTGCTGGTGGCGCTACCCGCGCGTGAAGCCGAATCGTGGCCGGCGAAGCCAACGCCGGTCGCCCTCGACGGCAAGCCCTTCCTGATGTACTCGCCCTACGAAGCCCGGTACTTTCACCAACTGGTGGAGTCATGCCTCGAGCGTCATAGCGTCATACCGCAGGTGGTCGAGTACGTCGCCCAGATCCACACGATGTTGGCACTGGTCAGCTCCGGAATCGGCATTGCGCTGGTTCCTGCGGCTGCAGCTCGTCTCGGTTTTCAGGGAATCTCATTGCGCCCGATCAAGACGGACCCGAAACTTCCGGTCGAAGTCGTCTCGACGTACCGCGCAGACAGCCAGAACCCGGCCCTGGCGCTCTTCAAGCAGAATGTGCTCGCTGAGTATGCGCGACGACTTTAGGGGCAAAATCCGTTCTGCCCTATTCAGTCTGATCTGTTGGCTCCCACCCGAACGCCCCCATCATGATGTCGAAGATGAGGTTTTGCTCGATGACACCGGACACGGCCTCTGATCCGGCTCCGATCGCGTACAGCGCTACGTCCTCGCCGGCATGCGTCTCATCGCGGCTGATTGAGCCGTCGATCGACCGGGACGTCACCGGCACCAGCGCCTGGTAGACGACATCGACTCCCGTTTCGGGCTCTGATCGCGGTCCGTCCACCACCGCCCCCGGTCCGTTGGCGTATCCCAGAGTGGTGTAAGGTTTGCCGTCGGCGGCAAGCGTCGGCTCGCCACGCGACTCGCCCGCCTTGTCGTTGCCGACCACCAGCCCGAGGATTGGATTGCCGCGGACGGGGTAACCGGCCATGGTAAAGACGTGCGAATGGTCGGCGGTCACGAGTATCAGCGTGTCGCCGAGGTCGACCTTGCGTAGCGCCGTCTCGACCGCGCGGGCGAATTCCTGGGTTTCGAGCAGTGCATAACCGGGTTTGCCGTCGTGGTGCGCATGGTCGATACGACCGCCTTCGACCATCAGGAAATATCCCTCATTGCCAGCGAGCCGGTCGATTGCCGCCCCGGTCATTTCAGCGAGCGATGGTTCGGAAGTTTCGTCACCGCGTTCCGCAACGTAGGTCATGTGCTCGTCGCTGAACAGTCCCAGCACCGATGTATCCGGCATGAGCGATGCCAGCTCATCCGCGCTCGTGATGTACTGGCGATTGTCTGCACCGGCAAGCCAGGTGCTGACCAGGTCATCGTCGGGATCGAGTCTCTTGCCGCCGTGCTCACTGCCGAAGAAGGCGCTGCGTCCGCCGCCCAGCACAACATCGAGATCCGCTGCTTCGGAATGTGCCAATTGATAGGCAATATCCCGGCAGCCCATCGCACCGTCGGCCGTCGGAATGTAGCGATCGCTTTCCCAATCGCGTTCCGGTGCGTGTGCGTACAGTGCAGCAGGAGTCGCGTGCGTCACCCGGGTCGTAGTCACCAGTCCGACTGATTTTCCTTTTGACTTTGCAATTGCACCGATCGACGTCAGGGGATGCTCGAGTGCTTCCCTGCAATTGCGGCGTCGTGCTTCAGGTCCGATGCCAATGACGCCTGCGCGTGTCTTGTGCCCGGTGTACATGGCGGTCGCAGCGCCCGCCGAATCAGCGACCTGCTGGTTGCTGTTGTAGGTCTTGACCAGAGCAAGCCGCGGAAATTTCTCAAATGCAAGCGAGTGCGATTCACCGTCCAGTCCCCTGGATTGCCCGTCGAAGATCCTTGCAGCAGTGACGGTCGAAACGCCCATACCGTCGCCGACGAAGAGTACGACGTTCTTCGCACGGCTGGAATTCTCGGCGACGAGCACGGGACTCGCGCATCCGACCGCCATTGCCGCCAGCACCAGGATTGAAAAGTGGTGAGCCCGTCTCCGAAAGTCCAAGGTTCTATTTTGCATAAAAGCATGACATCACGGCGCCGTTACGCAAATATTACAAGGCGATGAAATTGGGTCAGACAGACGGAACAGGGGTGTTGACTATGTGTCCGGAAATGCGACCGGCCACTGCGCCGCTCATTACAACCAGATGGTGGTGCTGCACCATGTGTACACGGCCGTCAATTGCCAGTCGGGCGACGACGTGATCGTCGCGGCGTCTTTCGACGAGACGAACAAGCACTCCGCCGACCCTGCCCAGTTCGTCGAGACTTCGGTCTCGCGGTCCTGCGTATCCACGGACAGCGAGCTGGGCGATAATGCGACCGGCGACGGCGTGTGCCGAAGGCGGCGGGTATGAGCGAGAGGCAGCCGGACTCCGGCTTTTTCAGGGAACTGACGCGACGGCGGGTATTCCGTTCCGCGGCCGCCTACGCCGTGATCGCGTGGGTCATCGTACAGGCGGGATCGATCGTGTTTCCGGCCTTCGACGCCCCGGTCTGGGCGATGCGCGCACTCATCATCGTATGCATCGTCGGCTTCCCACCCGCGATGCTGATCGCCTGGTCGGTCGACATCGGCGGTGACGGCATCACGCGGACGCCAGAGACCGGCTACTCGCGGCGTCACGGTATGTGGCCGAAGCTGACGATGGTG
>JBGTLY010000317.1:0-5730 GCA_041743865.1 Woeseiaceae bacterium | reverse complement strand
TGGCCCGCTCCTACGGCGCGCCGTGCGCGCGCGATGTTGGTTCCGTTCGCGGGCATGGCCCGCGCCTACGCCATCAGCGCAACTGGCTCTCCTTGCTGCCGCGGCGGTTGTAGCCGGGGACCGGTGCGTCGCGCTTGTCTTGCTCCGACTGGCAGCGGATGCAATACCGGACGCCCGTCACGGCGGTGCGTCGCGCTTCCGGGATAAGGGCGCCGCATTCCTCGCAATGGGTCCGGCTCTCACCTTTGGCGAGCCGGCTGCGCGCGCGATTGACTGCGTCCTCGATGGACGCATCGATCTGGTCCTGCACGGCGCCATCTTTCGCAAATCCGCCAGCCACGGCCGGTTTCCTGTTGACGAATCGGGCTACCAGTCTATAGTCGTTACCTGCCGTCCGGCAACGATATCTCCACCCGCGGGACTGTGCGCTGTTCTCTATCGCCGCCGTGGCAAAACAGCGATCATCGACTACCGGGCAAACCCGTTCACCTGATTCCTAATTCATGCCAGCTTTGAGCCGTGACCCGGATGTCGAACGGTCACTGAAACATTCCCTGAAAGATGCGACGGCTTTCGCCACGATGACCGGCGTCGGCGAGACCTACCTGTCTGCGTTTGCCCTGTTCCTCAAGGCCTCGGCACCGCAGATCGGTCTGCTCGCGTCGGTGCCGCCGCTGCTGGCGTCGCTGACTCAGCTGTTTTCGGCCTGGCTCGGCCGCGTCACCGGGCAACGCAAACGCATCGTACTCATCGGTGCAAGCCTGCAGGCCTGCATGTGGCTGCCGATCCTCGTCTTGCCGATCCTGTTTCCTGCCCATGCCGTTCCCCTGTTAATCGCGAGCGTCGTGATCTATCACGGTGGTGCACATCTCGCAGCGCCGCAGTGGAGCAGCATGATGGGCGACATCGTGCCGGAGCGCCGGCGCGGCCGCTTCTTTGGGCTGCGAACCCGGGTTGTGTCGCTGACGTCATTCTGCGCGCTCATGCTCGGGGGATTGCTTCTGCACGCGATGAACACGGCCGGACATACACTGCTCGGCTTTGCAATGCTTTTTCTTACGGCGGCAGTTGCCCGCGTCGTTTCCGTATACCAGCTGTCACGAATGACAGACCCTGGCGGTCACGTAGCCGCACTCGAAACTCCGTTTGGCCGGGATTGGTGGCACCGGCTGCGCCGATCCAATGCGGTACGATTTTCGCTTTTCTTCGCTTTGATGCAGTTCGGCGTAGCGATTTCATCGCCGTTCTTCACCGTCTTCATGTTGCGCGACCTCGGCTTCAGCTATCTCGAATTCACATTGAACTCCGGTGCCTCGATCTTCGCGCAGTTCCTGACACTTTCGCAGTGGGGACGGATAAGCGACGTGTTCGGCAACCGGCGTGTGCTTACGGTGACCGGGCTATTCATCCCGCTCATGCCCCTGCTTTGGACCGTATCGACCGACGTCTGGTATCTTGTCGCGGTGCAAGCATTGAGCGGCTTTTCCTGGGCGGGATTCACCCTTGCCGCAGGCAATTTCATCTACGACCTGGTCCGGCCCAACCAGCGCGTGACCTATCTCGCCGTGCATAACGTGCTTGCCAGCGTCGGTACGTTCGCCGGCGCTATTCTCGGCGGCTTTCTCGCGATCGTGCTGCCCCGGGAACTGACTATCGCCGGCAATCACTACGTCTGGCTCAGTTCCCTGTACGGCGTCTTCGTGATCTCCACGCTGGTCCGCGCCGGGGTCGTGCTGCTCCTGCTGCCAAAGCTCCGCGAGGTGCGGAGCGTGCGGCCTATCTCCACCTCGGAAGTGATTTTCCGCGTCACCCGCATCAATGCCCTCGCCGGTATGTTTTTCGACATAGTCGGCTCGAGGCGTCGCGGTTCCGACGAGGGCCGGCATCGCGGCGGGGTCAACGACCCGGGGGACGCCGAATCGTGACCGCCTTGCCACGCCCCATCAGTTGTCGCGGCACACGGCTTGTTGCCGCGGCTCTCGCTGCGATGTTCTTTGTCTCTTGCGGTCAGCCGCCGACGATCAGCGAAAGCATGCAGAGGGTCGAAGGTCCCTTGCCGACCGATTTCAGCGGCTCATGGCAGAGAAGCTATGCGCGGGACGACCCGATGAATCGGGTGCTGCAGCAGGCATGGGACGAGCTCAGCCGGTCATCGCAGGACCAATATATGCGCAACGACATGGGCCTACCTCCACCGTCTTCGCGGGATGCCGAGGTTTTGATGGCGCTCGCACGACTCGGCGAGGTCATCACGCGCTTCGACTCGATGACTATCGTGCAGGATGAGCGCGAGATCCGCATCGCGAGGGAGGATGATTTCGCTCTGCAATGTATGTTCTACGACGGTGCCGCAAGGCGTATCGAGAACCCGGCGGGCGCGGAGCTCTGCGGTTGGAGCGGCGACCAGCTGGTTTCCCAGCTCGTTCTCCCCGATGGACTCGAAATCGTCAACCTGTTTACCATGTCCGACGACGGGCAGGAGCTGCGAATTACAACCACACTACGATCCAGCGTCTCGCGAGTACCGGTGACGATCCGTCGCTTCTACCGCAGGTACGAGGAGCCGGCGTCGGAATTTCACTGTATTGAAACGCTGAGCATGAAGCGCGTCTGCAGCACGTCCGAGATCGTGCCGTGAGTTGTGGCGCCCTCATTCATCGAACCATTGCCGCCGGGCTCCTGCTTTGCCTTTCGATCGTGGCGACGGCGGCCCCGGGCACGGACAGAGCGCTGGACGTTTCGATCGCGGTGTTCGATCCGGGCGTTCCCGCCAATTTCGGCTCCCAACGGGACCTGCGTGTATTCCCGCGCATCCGGGACATCGAGGCGCGCATCCTCCCGTTCGGCCTGCGCCACGCGCTCGTGGCGTCCGGCGAATGGGGCGCCGTGCGGGTCGTACCCGAGAACGGGACCATCGCCGAGCTACTGCTTTTTGCGGTCATCGAGATGTCGGATGGGGAGCAGCTCGCTCTGCGGGTAGTAGCGACCGACGCGAGCGGCCGAACCTGGTTCGACGAGGTATTCGCCGGCCGCGGCAGCGCGGAAGGCGGCCGTGACCCCGCGACGGGCGATATCGTACCGGTGTACGCACCCGTCTACGTCGCTATTGCAACGCGGCTCCGTGCGTTCCGCGATACGCTGAGTGACACCGAGCTGTCCCGCATCCGCGAGATCGCGCTCCTGCGCTATGGGCAGAACATCGCACCTTCGGCATTCGACAAATACCTGAAGCTGACAGCTGACGGTAACGTCGAGTTGCTATCCCTGCCAGCGACGGACGACCCGATGGTCGACCGGGTGAGCCGCGTACGGTCGGCGGAGCACATCATCGTCGATGCCGTCGACGAAAAGTACCAGGAGCTATATGCCGACATTGCCTACGTGTACGGTGTATGGCGGGAGTATCAAGTCAAGTCACGCAACTATGAGGAAGCTGATGCGCGCTGGGTACAGGAAGGACCTTCCGACCTGCGTCGCGGCAGTTACGAGGCACTGGAGCGGTCATATGACGGCTACAAATGGACCCGCATGACGGCGCAGGAACTGGATGACATGGCGGTCGCATTCGACAATGAAGTCGCGCCGATCATAGAGCGCGTGGATTCTAGGATCGCGGATCTCGAAGACTGGGTGGATGGCAAGTACATCGAATGGAATCGCCTGCTGGAGGACCTGTTCAGCCTGGAAACCCGTCTCGAGGAGTAAGGTATAGTTGCTCCGTTGTACGGAGCGGTGCACGACACATGACGGACCTCGAGATTTTCAAGCCGCTGGCGATTGCGATGGGTCTCGGCCTGCTGGTCGGACTTCAGCGCGAATGGGACAGGCATCCGCTAGCCGGCATCCGTACCTTCACATTGATCACCCTGCTCGGCGCGATCAGCGCTTTGCTCGCGCACGATTTCGGCGGCTGGATTGTCGCCGCGTCACTCCTCGGCCTGGCTGCCTTGCTGATCTCCGGCAACTGGCTTCGGGAGAACGGCGACTCGAACGCACCCGCAGGACAGACGACGGAGACGGCGGCCCTGGTCATGTTTGCCGTCGGTGCGATGCTGATGGCCGGTCATACCGTACCGGCAGTGGTCCTCGGCGGCGCGACGGCGGTCCTGCTGCACATGAAGGACCGCATGGAGAGCATCGTGGGCAGCCTGAGCGCCTCGGATATTCGCGCCGTCTTCCAGTTCGTGCTGATCGCAATGGTGATCCTGCCCTTGTTGCCGAACGAAACCTACGGCCCTTACGACGTCCTGAACCCGTTCAAGATCTGGCTGATGGTCGTACTGATCGTCGGCATCAGCCTGAGTGCCTACGTCGCATACCGCCTCGTCGGCGTACATGCGGGATCGATACTCGGCGGTTTCCTGGGCGGCATGATCTCGAGTACGGCAACGACCGTCAGTTACGCACGGCAATGCAAGGACAACCCCAAGGTCGTGGGCACCGCATCGCTCGTGATCGTCATAGCATCGACCGTCGTACTCGTACGCGTCGCGATTGAAATAGCGGCCGTCGCGCGCGGGCTGCTGCCTGCCGTCTTGCCCCCGTTCGCCGCAGTCTTCGTCCTGATGGCGGGGATCAGCGCCTGGTTGTACTTCCGTTCACAACAGGGTGAAGCCGAAGCGCCGAAGCACAGCAACCCATCGCAACTGAAACCGGCCATCGTGTTCGGGCTGCTCTACGCGGTAGTGCTGCTGATGGTCGCCTTCTTCAGGGACCATTTCGGTGACACGGCGATCTACGCGGCAGCTCTGATTTCCGGGCTAACCGACGTCGATGCGCTGACGCTGTCCGTTGCGGAATTATTCAACCGGGATCGTGTCGGCGAGGACACGGCCTGGCGTGCGATCCTGCTGGCGACGCTGTCCAATCTCGCTTTCAAGGCCGGCGCTGCCGGTGTCCTCGGCGGTGCCGCGCTGTTTCGTGTCGTCGGCACGGCCTTCGGAATCACGATCGTCGCGGGCCTCGCGGTCATCTTTCTCTGGCCCTGATTCCAGTCAGCGTGCTGCAGGTCGCGGCACGCACGACGGCCTGCTTAGAGCAGGCGAATAATGGCGACGATAATCAGCAATACGAAGACGATGCCGAGGCCGATGGCGGCGGGTTCGAGGTCGTCGGGAGAGTTGTTGTCGTGCATACCGCTCTGTCCTTACAGGGTCCAGCCGCCGCCGAGGGCCTTGTAAATCGCCACGACGTCGGTGTTCAGCGCCGTCTCTGCGGCAGTTACGGAATCCTCGGCGTCGAGGACGGTGCTCTCGGCATCGAGCAGGCGAAGGAAGTCGACCGCCCCCTCTTCGTACTGGATCCGCGCGAGTTCCGCAGCCCGGCGTGACGCGGTTGCGCGTTCGACGAGTGCGACCAGTCGCTTCTGGTCTTCGGCATAGCTCACGAACGCGTTCTCGGTTTCTTCCAGCGCGAGCAAAACGGTCTGCTCGTAGCGAGCGAGCGCCGCGTCGGCGTTCGCTTCCTGGGCACTGAGCCGTGCGCGCGCACTGCCGAGATCGAATGCGGCCCAGTCGAGTCGCGGAGCCACGTTCCAGGCCTCAGTGTCGCTATCTCCCAGCGTCGCCGTGCTGCCGGAAACAAATCCCACGAAGCCCGTGACGCTGAGTCGCGGGAACAGGTCAGCCGTTGCGACACCGACCCGCGCCGTTTGCGCGGCAAGTTCGCGCTCCGCCGCCTGCACGTCGGGCCGGCGGCGCAGCAGGCTGGCAGCGTCACCGATGTGGACTT
>JBGTLY010000316.1:0-11264 GCA_041743865.1 Woeseiaceae bacterium | reverse complement strand
TCGCCCATGGCCGCGATTCTTTCGCGCGCATGGCGCGCTCCTACGGATGATTGCGTCCCGTACCCGTAGGAGCGGGCCATGCCCGCGAATCTTTGGCCCATGGCCGCGATTCTTTCGCCCATGGCCGCGATTCGGTTCGGTGCGTAGGAGCGGCCCATGGCCGCGATTCCTTCGCGCGCATGGCGCGCTCCTACTCGCGGGGGCGGCGCTCGGGCAGGACGTCGTCGAGGCGCCGACGATCACGATCGCCGCGGTCGGCGACATGATGATCGGCACGGAGTATCCCGAAAACCAGCTTCCGGACCATGATGGCGAGCGCTATTTCACTGCGGTCAGGCCGTGGCTCGAGTCCGCCGACCTTGCATTCGGCAACCTCGAGGGCGTTCTCGCCGATGCGGGCGAGCCGGGCAAGAAGTGCTCGAACCCGACTGCCTGTTATCGCTTCCGCAGCCCGGAGCGCTATGCGCGGCACTTCGTCGACGCCGGTTTCGATGTACTGAGCCTCGCCAACAATCACGCGCGGGACTTCGGCGAGGAAGGCCGCACGACGACCATGCGGATCCTGACCGATGCGGGGATCCTGCACAGTGGCCGTGTCGGTACCGCGGCATCCTTCGATCGAAACGGGATGCGCATAGCGTTCATCGCATACGCGGTGACCAGGAACTCCAACATGATGCTGGACTACCTGTACGCGGAGCGCACGATCGCGGAACTTGCCGCGAACCACGACATCGTCATCGTGTCTTTCCATGGCGGCGCCGAGGGCACCGAATACACGAACGTCACGTTCGCGGAAGAGGAGTACTACGGCGAGCCACGCGGCGACGTCGTGCGTTTTGCGAGACTTGCGGTCGATGCAGGGGCGGACCTCGTCCTCGGCCACGGCCCGCACGTCGTACGCGCCATGGAACGTTACAACGACCGCCTGATTGCCTACAGCCTCGGCAATTTTGCAACGCATTTCGGCATCAGCATCGGCGGTATCAAGGGCGTCGCGCCGATCCTGGTCGCACGTCTCGACCGCGAGGGCCGTTTCATCGACGGCAATATCGTCTCCACCGTGCAGGAGCGGCCGAACGGGCCCGTCCCGGACCCGACGAACCGGGCACGTGGCCTCATCGAACGGCTCAGCAAGGACGATTTCGGTGAGCCGGGCCTCGAGTTCCGGGCAGACGGCCGCTTGCTGCCGGCGGAGCGTCCGCCCGTCTCCCGTCGCACCGTATTCGGCCCCGACGATGACCCCGGCGAAAATGGCCCGAAGCCCTGTAACGAGAACTGGTTCTGGCTCATCGAGTCCACGGTCAAGCAGCCCGAGGAAGCCGCCCTCGGACCCGAGCCCGGCACCGCCGCCTGGCAGACTGTCGTGATGCAACGCCTGGGCCTCGAGGAAATTCCGGCAGAAGAGCCGGCGTCACCGGCGTGGTGCGAGCTGATCGACCGGCGCGTTTACGGCGACGTGAACTGACGACGACTGGCTACCGGTTCAGGCAACCGCAACCCAGCACGAGCTCGTCGCCGGTACGCGCGAGCAGCGCCACGCCAAGCATATCCAGTTCGGTCGATTCTTCGAGACCCGGTATGCCGACGCCGAACTCGAAGCCACTGTCGGGCCGCGCCTCCGACCAGAATTTCTTCCAGTAAGCCGGGTCTGTGTCGATCGCGAATGCGCGTAGCGTTGCCGGCTCGCAATGTTCCGGCGGCACCAGCGCCAGCACGGCCGGGTCCGTCTCGGGCAGGAGTTCGCCCGCGACCGTGCGCGCCTCTTCCCCGTGCGTAAGCGACAGGTACGGCAGCTGCTCCTCATCCAGGTCCGGCGCGGCCACCAGGAGCAGGAGCTCAGCCGGGGCGTAGTCGGCCACGCGGACATTCGTGTCCATGATGCAGCCGGACTTACCGGGCCCGAGCGCGCAGGCACTTGTGGTCAGTGCGGCCAGCACGGTGATCGTTCGTCGCATAGTGCACGTCGGAGCGGCGGTCAGCCGCGGCCAAGACACCCGTATTTCCGGCATCATCTCATTCGCGGCCATGGGCCGCTCCTACAAGCGCGTTCGCGGCCGCGGGCCGCTCCTACAACCGCAGCCATGGGCCGCTCCTACAACCGCGGCCGTGGGCCGCTCCTGCAACGGCATCAACCGCGCAGGCGGTAGCCTACGCCCTGTTCGGTCACGATGTAGCTCGGATCCGCCGGATCGTCGCGCAACTTCTGCCGCACGCCGCTCACGAGAACCCGCAGGTAGTGCGTCTCCCGCGCAAACTCCGGCCCCCACAGCTCGGCCATGAGTTGCTGATGCGTGACCACGCGCCCGGCGCTGCGTACGAGCAGGCGAAGCAAGCCGTACTCTTTGCGGGTGAGATGGACCGCGTGGCCGTCCAGTACCGCCTCACGGCGCGACAGGTCGATGCGCAACCCTGCACGCTCGTAGACGGCCTCGTCGTCCCGGCCCTCGTCCTGGCTGCGTAACAGCACGCGCACCCGCGCCATCAGCTCGGAGATGCCCGCCGGCTTCGTCACGTAGTCATTCGCGCCCGCATCAAGCGCTTTCACCTTTTCGTTTTCGTCACTTCGGACCGACAGCACCAGGATCGGCACCGCCGACCATTCGCGAAGCCTGCGAATAACACCCTGCCCGTCCATGTCCGGCAAGCCGAGATCCAGGATCACGAGCTGTGGCCCCAGTTCCCCTGCCATGCGCAAGCCTTCCTCGGCCAGCCGCGCCTCCGCAACCTCCATGCCGTGCGCCTCGAGCGAGATACGCAGGAAACGACGGATATGCGCCTCATCCTCGATCAGCAACACGACAGGGCGACTTTTCTCGCTCATGAGGAGAACCCGCCACTTGCAGGCAGCACCCTCGGCAGCCGCAGGCGAAGTACGGCGCCCGGTCCATCGGGCCGCGTGTGTGCCGTCACGTCACCGCCGTGCGCACGCGCGATGCCCCGGCAGATGGACAGCCCGAGACCGGTGCCGTTTTTGCGATCCCTTTCGTGCACACGATAAAAGAGATCGAACACCCGCTCGAGGTCCGCCGCCGGGATTCCCGGACCGCAGTCAGCGACGTCGACGAGAACATCCCCGCCGTCCATTCTGGCTGCGACGACGACCGGGTTACCCGCCGGCGTGTAGCGGACCGCATTGGCCAGCAGATTCACCAGCACCTGCTCGATGAGGTCGCCGTGAACGTAGATGAACTGGGCGTCTTCGTCGATGCGGGTTTTGACACGAACATCGTCCGTGAGACGCAGGCGGCGAACAGCGGCGGAGACGAGGTCGCGGGTATCCTCCCAGTCGCGATCCAGCACGAGCGGGCCGTGCCCGAGGCGCGTCATGTCCAGCAGGTTCTGGATGTATCGGTCGAGGCGATGGGTTTCATCGAGGACCGAATTCAGCAAAGCCGAGCGATTTGCCGAATTGAGGGTCTGTTCGTATTCTACCAGGCTGGACGCTGCGCCGACGATCGATGCGAGGGGCGTCCTTAGGTCGTGCGACACGGAAGACAACAAGGATGTCCGCAATTGCTCACGCTCGGTGGCGAGCTTTGCGTTTTCGAGCTCCGCAACCAGCATGATGCGATCCAGAGCGACGGCGGCCTGGTCGATTATGGCACCGGCATATTGCTCCGCATCCGGACCAGGCTGGGTCACGTCGGCCGCTACATAGCCGTCCGCGCCGCGGTTCATCCGGATCGGCCAGCGCGACCATTGGCCCGTTAGCATCCGCTGCCGCATCGTGTCCGCCGAGACCGCGCCGTCTGTCGTTGCATGGCCCGTGGCCACGGCTGCCTCGCTGTCATCACCCATCGGTACTTCGGCGATGCAGTCGGCCCCGAAATGCCCTGCAAGATGCCACGTGAGTGCTTTCAGTACGTCCGCGCAGGATGCAGCCGCGGCCGCACTGCGTGTGAAATCCTGCAACGCAGCGATGTGATGCAGCGCGAGCTCCTGCTTGTGACTCGCCTCGCGCATGCGGGCAGCGAGATTGCCGGTAATCGACGCCATGACAAGGAAGAAGACGAGCGTTGCAACATCACCTTCTTCGCCCACATCAAACGTGTAGAACGGCGGCGTAAACAGGAGATTGTAAACGACGAAGCTCAGGAGGCTTGCATACACGCTCGGCCAGACACCGTAACGAACCGCCGTGATCAGCACACCGGTGAGAAAAAGCAGTGAGTTGTTTGCGTGCGGCAAACGCTGGAGCACGGGGGCGACAGCAGACGCGATACCGACAATCGCCGTGGCTGCGAGATACGGCTTCAGGTTCTCCCATGCACGTGCGAAGCCGGCCGGCTTCGGCAACCGACGATCGTCCGTGACGAGAGGCATACCCAACCTGGTTTTTCGTTGGCGGTGGCCAAGTATCACGCATGGCCCGGTGCGTCGCCAAGGGGTAAAGGAAATGTAAGTTTTCTACGAAGCTTTTAGGTGTGCATTCCCGCTGCGCCGAGCAGAATGTCGACCTCCGAGCCCCGCCCGCATGCCCGAACCGCAATGTTTTACGTCATCTCCAAGGTCATGGGCTTCCTTATCATCGTGTTCAGCGTCGCTCTGCTGCCACCGGCACTCGTGGCGCTGGCCTATGACGACGGCTTCCACAAGCACTTCCTCCTGTTGGCCGGTGCCGGCCTGGTCACAGGACTCATTTGCCTCGCCGTGCGCGCACCGGACGAACGACTGATGCGCACGCGCGGCGGGTTCATGATCGTTACCGTCGCATGGCTTTCGCTCAGCCTCCTCGGCGCGGTCCCCTTCATGCTGGTCGGCGGCATGGATTTCGCCACGGCGGTATTCGAGTCCGCATCCGGGTTCACGACCACCGGTTCGACCGCGATCACCGGCATCGAGTACCTGCCGAAATCGCTTTTGTTCTTCCGCCAGGAGATCCAGTGGATGGGAGGCATCGGCGTCGTCGTCGCGGCGATTGCTTTGTTGCCCATGCTCGGCATCGGCGGCATGCAACTCATGCGCGCGGAAACGACCGGCCCGGCAAAGAGCGACAAGTTGCAGCCGCGGGTCATGCACACGGCACGGGCGCTGTGGCGTCTGTACGTGTTGCTTACAGTCGGCTGTGCTTTGGCCTACTGGCTCGCCGGCATGCCGCTGTTCGACGCAGTTGCACACAGCCTTTCGACAGTGTCGACGGGGGGGTACTCCATCTGGGACGCCAGCATCGGCTACTACGACAGCCCGGCGATCGAAGCCGTTTCGATTTTTTTCATGCTACTCGGCGCCATGAACTTCGCCATTCATTTTCGCGCCTACACCGAGCTGTCGTTCAAGCCTTACACGACGAACCCGGAAGTCAGGGCCTTTGCCATGACCGTCTTCCTGCTTTCCCTGTTCATCGCTGTTGTCCTAGTAAGCGAAGGCGGTTGGGCGATGCCGACCGCCATTCGCTTCGCCGTGTTCCAGATGGTGTCTGTGATCACGTCGACGGGCTATGGCATAGCCGATTTCTCGGTATGGCCGTCGCTGCTTCCCGTGCTGCTGATTTTCGTCTCGTTCATCGGGGGCTGCGCCGGCTCTACCGCCGGCGGGATGAAAGTCATACGGCTTTTGATCATGAGCAGGCAGGCCGTGATCGAGGTCCACCGTCTCATACACCCGCGCATGGTGCAGCCCCTGCGCATCGGGAAAGACATTATCCGGGAGCCGATCGTGCGAGCCGTGTGGGCCTTTTTTACGATCTACGCCTTCGTCTTTGTCATCCTCATGCTTGTTTTGATGTCTCTTGGCCTCAACCAGGTGTCCGCCTTCGCAGCCGTGGCAACATGTATCAACAACCTGGGGCCCGGCCTCGGCACCGTCGCGTCCAACTTCGAAAGCGTGAGCGATCCCGTAAAGTACGTCTGCGCCTTCGCCTGCATTCTCGGGCGACTCGAAGTTCTGACCATCTTCGTGTTGTTCACGCCGGCATACTGGCGCAACTGACGGCCCGGCCCGTTGGAGCGGCTGTCAGCCGCGGCTAGGACACACGTATTTCCGGCATCATCTCATTCGCGGCCGTGGGCCGCTCCTACACCTTATTCGCGGCCATGGGCCGCTCCAACGGTGTGACGGGGTTCACGGTTTGAACAAGCGACCCGCACACAGTTTCCCGCGCCCCTTTGCTTAGGGTGATAATGTCACTGTCCAGGGCTATCCAGGGGGATACGATGAATAACCTGCCGATCGATTGGCCCGTCGTCGTCGCGATCGTCATCGGGGCCGTCATACTCAGGCTTCTGAAAGGCCGCGGCAAGGCGCCAACGAAAGTGTGCGGCTATCGGCTGCGCGACGCGTTGCTGACGCAGGCCGAGATCGCGTTTTTCCGTGTCCTGCAGCAGGCTGTCGGTGACCAGTACGCCGTGTTCACCAAGATCCGTGTCGCGGATGTCCTGAAGCCGGATCGCCGGCAGGAAAAAAAGGAATGGCGTGCGTCTCTCAACCGGATCACCTCGATGCATTTTGATTTCGTTCTTTGCGACCCGGCGTCGAGTGCCATACACGCGGTCATCGAGCTCAACGACAGCAGCCATAAAGACGGCGAGCGTTCCGCGCGTGACGCCTTCCTGCGCGAAGCCTGCGAAAGTGCGGGACTCCGGCTGATCGAGGTGGAAGCGCGATCGAGCTACTCGGTGGCGAAAGTGCGCGAGATCATCATGGTGCCAGCGAGGACGGCGGAGCGCCATGCCGACGCGCCGCTGGCCCCGGGGGACGATCCGGCGCCCGTGTAGGAGCGTGCCTACGACCTGAGCACCGAGGAGCATCTGTTGCCGGTGTCCTCTGCTCAATGCAACCGCGCGATGGATGATGCGACGCGCGCACGGATCGCGGCCATGGGCCGCTCCTACGACGATTCGTCGGCGCCGACGGACTTGAAGTCGACACCGAGCGAGCGCAGCTTGCGATAGAGGTGTGTGCGCTCCATGCCCACCCGCTTCGCCAGCTGCCCCACCTTGCCGTCGCACAGCACGAGCTGCTGCTGCAGGTAAGCTCGCTCGAATTGCTCGCGGGCTTCGCGGAGCGGCAGCGCCAGGAGGTCCTGTTTCACGAGCGGTGCGGACGATGTTGGCGTCTCGCTGACTTCCGTTTCGACCTCGGCGAGCGAAATGTCGTCGTCCCTGCCGGTGAGAAGCACGCGGCGCACCAGGTTTTGCAGTTCGCGGACATTGTCAGGCCAGGGGTAATTGCGCAGGCGGTTCTGCGCCGCAACGCTGAAGCGTCGGAACGTGAGTCCCTCCGCATCGACGAGCTTGTCGACGTAGTAAGCCAATAGCTCCGGCACATCCTCCGCGTAATCCCTGAGCGGCGGAACGCGCAATTGCAGGACCTGCAGGTGCGAAATGAGGTCGCGGCGCAATTTCCCTGCGTCCGCTTTCGATTCGTAGTCCGCGGTGACCGTGGCGATCACGCGCGCCTCGAGCCGTGTCGCCTCCTTGCTGCCACGGCGCATGAACCTGCCATCGTCGAGCACGCCAAGCAGTATTTTCTGTCCGGTCTCGCTGAGATCGGACAGCTCCTCGATCAACAGGGTACCGCGCCCCGCGCGCTCGAAAGCGCCGGCGTTGATGCCATCCGCCGACTCGCTGCCGAGCAGCTGCTCCTCGATATTGCTGTCGGTCAGTGATGCCGTGTTGACGGTGATCATCGACTCCTCGGAGCGGCGACTCAGCGCATGCATGTACCGTGCGAATGCACCACGACCGGTGCCCGGCTCGCCCGAAAGCAATACGCTCGCATCGTGCCGTGCATACTGTTGCGATTTCTCACGCAGGCCCTGCATCAGCTCGGAGCGGCCGACCGGAGCCAGGAGCGCGGGCAGCGTGCCGCGGGGCCGCATCCCCTGTCCGCCCGACGCGAGGGCGCTTTCGACGGTGCGCAGGAGCTTTGCCAGCGACAGCGGCTTCTCGACGAAGTCGTGCGCCCCGAGGCGCGTCGCTTCCACTGCGGTGTCGACCGTTCCGTGCCCCGACATGACGACCACCGGGCAATTGAGTTCGTTCGACTCCGACCATTCCCGCAGCAGGGTGATGCCGTCGGTATCCGGCATCCAGATATCGAGCAGGACGACGTCGAAGCGTCGTCCGGACCGGGCCGTGCGCGCCTCGGCGGCGTTTGCCGCCACGGTGACCGCATAGCCCTCGTCGCTGAGAATGTCGGAAATGAGTGCCCGGATGTCGGCTTCGTCATCGACGACGAGTACTTGCGAATTTGTCACGCTCTTTCCCTCCGCTGTTCGGTTCTGTTGAAGCCCTTGGTAATAAGGGCCTCTCGTGCCGCTTCGGTGCGCGGCAGCCGGATAACGATCATGGCGCCGCCATCCTTTCGGTTCTCGGCGCGAATCGTCCCCATGTGTTCCTCGACCAGTTTCTTAACGATCGCAAGGCCGAGGCCGGTTCCTTTGGGTTTCGATGTCACGTAAGGGTCGAAAACCTGGCTCATCGTCGCGACGTTGAAGCCCGGCCCGTTGTCCTCGACACGAATCTGGACCATGTCGATGCCGTCGACCTCGGCGGCGCACACCTGCACATCCACCTGGCCGTCGGTCGTGTTCTCAAGCGCTTCGATGGCGTTGCGCACCAGGTTGTGCAGCATCTGGCGCACGCGCCCGATATCCGCATCGATGGTCGGCATCGTCGGGTCCGAGGTCACGACGATGCGCACGCTGCTGTCCTGCGCGCGGTACAGGTCGACGACTTCGTGCACGAGCTTGTCCAGGTCGAATCGCCCGATATCCATGTCCGGCGCACGCGCATAGTCGCTGAACGCATTGACCATTTCCTTCATTGCCTCGACCTGCTGCACGATGGTGTGGGTCGCGCGATCGAGAATCTGCGCCTCTTCCGGCGACATCGAGCCGAGATACTTGCGCCGCATGCGCTCCGCCGAGAGCTGGATGGGCGTCAGCGGATTCTTGATTTCGTGGGCCAGGCGACGTGCGACCTCGCCCCAGGCGGCGTCGCGCTGGGCCTGAAGCAGCGCGGTGATGTCATCGAACACGATGACGAAACCGGCCGGCGAATCACCATCCGAGGGCAAAGTGGTGCACGCGCAGGTCAGTACCCGGCGGCCGGCATCGCCGCGCAACAGGATCTGTTCGCGCCAGTCCGTTTCTCCGGCATTGATATGTACACGGGCAACATCGACGAATTGTTCGAGCAGGGGCTCGTCCTTTGCGACATCGACGAGATTCTCGCCGACGCGCGTATCGAGATTGACGTTCAGGATGGCGCCGGAGGCCTGGTTCGCCGTCCGTATCCGCAAGTCGTGATCGAGCGCCACGACCCCCGTCGACAGGCGCGCCAGGATGACCTCGAGGTTGCTGCGTTCCGCCTCGACCTGCGCCTGCGAAAGGCTCGCCTCGCGTCGAGCCGCAGCCAGCCGTTGCGTCATGTCATTGAAGGAACTGATGAGGAAGCCGATTTCGTCGCGCGCGGGCGCCTGCAGGCGCATGTCGAAATCGCCTTTAGCGACCGCGCGTGTCCCGGCAACGAGGTCCTGAATCGGCTGCACCAGCCGCCGCGACAGGATGAACGCGCCGTAAACCGCGGTGAGCAGGCTCAGCATCAGGACGACCGTCAGGGTCAGGGTCAGGGTGCTTTTCAGCGGTTCACGCAGGAACAGGAGTTGCTGGTATTCACGCAGCGAGTTCTCGACGCTGCTGGTCATTCGTGCGAGGCGCTCCGTCACCGGAAAATGCGCCTGGATGATGCCCACGGGTTGCGCGCGGCCTCGCACCGTGAAGGCGGCCGCCGTGCGAATTTCGTAGCGCCCGTCCTCGAGCGGATCCAGGCTGACGAAGGGTCGGTCCTGCGCCGCCTGCAGGACGACTTCCTCGGTCAGCGGTTCCGGCAGGCGGGCCGAAGCACTGTCCGAGCTCGTGGCGACGATCCGCCCGTTTTCGCCGAACAGCGTCATCTCCCGCGCCCCGCTCTCGCGCCGCAGCATCGACAATTCGAAGATCAGCTGGCGTTCGCTGACATCAGCCAGCCGCTTCGCCGCCCGCTGCGTGTCCAGCAAATGGTCGCGCTTCTGGATTTCGAGTACGGCCTGGCTCAGGCGCAGGGCATTGTCGAGACCTGCCTCTACCTCGGCGTCGAACCACGTATCGATGCCGCGGTTGATGAACTGGTAGGAGAAATAAAACACGGCGAGGAGCGGCAGTACCGCCAGGCCGCCGAACATCGCGACGATGCGTGCCTTGAGCCGTGATCCCGGCACATTTGCGCGGTATTCACGCAGCAGCCGTGCCAGGTTGCCGACCAGGAGGACGAACAACACCAGGACGCCCACGATATTGATCGACAGGATGACGGGTTGGAGCCTGTCGAACTCGTCGGAATTCTGCGCGGTACGGCTCAGAAGAAACAGTGCAACGAGCGCGAGGCCGGCGCCGGCGAGCGCCAGCAGCGTGACAAGGACCCGTTTTACTGTTTTAAAATCCATTCGTACCATTCGCTTTGCAGGTGCCATTCGCTGCGCCAGAAGAACAGCAGGCGGAGCGGCGCCGAGTATTGCTGCGTCTGCAGCATCGCGCGTACCCGGATGCGATAGGCGGAATCCGGATCGAGCAGCGCGGCATCGATGACGGGCAGCGAGGTAATGCGCCCGAGACTGTTGAGTGCCGAGAACAGGGTGGCGAATGACGACTGGTCGCCACTGTTCAGGTTGCGCACGATGTAGCGCTGGCTCAGGGGTCGGAATTCGAGTTCGAAACGGGTGACGAGATCGGCCTCGACTTCATCGAGGTAAAAGCGCCGGCTGCGGATGACCTGCTTCTGCAGTTCGATCGTGAGCGGCACGCCGCTGTTCAGGGCCTCGAGCGCATCGGACGACAGCACCAGCTGCAGGCGCGCGTCAAGCCGGTACACGCCGTTGTCCACCGACGTCGATGCGGAGCGCACCTCGAAGTAACCCTGCCGTTCGATCTGGCCCTGGGCCGCCACCTTCCCGACCAACGGGACCAGCGCCGCGACCAGCAGCAGCGGCAGTCCATGAAAGCGCAGGTGGGAAAATCGTCGCGGCATTGCTCAGAGAACCTTTTCGAGGCACGCGAAATAGAACCCGTCCATGCCGGCGGTGCCCGGCAGGACCTGGTAGCCGCAGGCCTTGCGACGCATTACATCGCGGATGTTGTTATTTTGCAACATCGAGTTTTCAACCGCGCCCGGCGTGGCGTCAAGAAAGTGGCCGACCAGCGCCTCGTTTTCACGCGCGAGGACCGAGCAGGTGACGTATAGCAGCCTGCCGCCCGGCGCGAGCAGCGGCCACAAGGCATCCAG
>JBGTLY010000315.1:0-3630 GCA_041743865.1 Woeseiaceae bacterium | reverse complement strand
TCGGCGTACGCGACGGGGAGCGCTGATCATCTCCCCGCCCGCGCCTGAGCCCGCGATCGTTTCGGCCGGTTGCTCGCCTTGGGTCCTCCGCCCGCCGAAGGCCTGAGCTGCCACGCCTCGCGACAGTATCGATCGGCGGTGATTCGCCGACGCGCGCACCACCATCCGCCATTTCGCCGGAACGTCCCTCGGCGCGCGTCCTTGTTTCCGAGCCGCGACGGTCGTGGATTTGGCAATGTCGACCCTGTTCGACCCGGGCCTTCATTGCAACTCGAGGATGAACAACCGATGTTGTCGGGTAAGAGCTCCAGACCGTATTGACGGCGCGTAGTTGTGGATGCGTGCTGGCAAGACAGTCGTCTTTTGATCGCATTCCGCGCGAGGCACAGGGCGACGCGCCAATTGTGACGTATCCTGTGCGGCCGGTATTAACTCAATACGAATATTTAAGGAATTGCTTTGCGGACGGGACGGTATAGGCTGAAATCCGCTTATCCGGGGGGATGATCGTGTATTTGCCAAAGGATGCGTCCGGCGCGCGCGTTCGCGAAGCCGAGACTGCCCGCGAAAACCGTGCCGAGATAGGTCGTGCGCTCTCAACCGGTCAGGTGTCGCGAAGGGAGCTGTTCAAGTGGGGGCTCTTCACCTCGACAGGCATGCTCGCCAGCATCAATGGGCTCAGCCCGTTTGCGCCGAGCGCCTTCGCCAAAAGTGCATCGACCGGTATTCCGCGCAGCCCCCTCTACGGCGCGCTGCCGTTCACGCAGCGCATGCCGCGCCTAAACCTGCAGACCCCGCTCGCGCTGAGTCCTAGGAGCGTGGACGGCGAGACGGTGCTCGACTTCCCGTCGGGAGGTGAACTTCCCGCGCGGCGCCTGTCCTATCACACCGAGTTCACCGCGTCCGGCGCCTTCACCAATCCGCAGAACGAGTACGGTCCGTTCGAAGGCCGCCCGCCAGGCGAGTATTTCGCCCACCAGCGATGGAACGAGTTCCTGCCGAAACAGGCCTACATCATGTCGCTGGCGCCGGCGAGGAGCGGCGTATCGTTCCACGACAAGTTCCCGGAACAGGAAAAGAACAAGGTCTGGACGTTCGGGGACGGCCGCACCAACCAGTCGAAGCTGCCGCCGCCGCTCATCAAGCTGCGCTATGGCGAACCGGTGATCTTCCGGCACTACAACATGCTGCCGCATGACCCTTCCGACAACGGCGGTTTTGGCAGCTACAGCCAGGCGACGCACAACCACAACGGCCACAACGCCTCGGGAAGCGACGGCGCATCGAACGCGCATTTCTATCCGGGCCAATTCTACGACTATCACTGGACCACCACCCTGGCGCGGGCGGATACGATCAACCGCGGCGCGACCGTCCGCAAGGCGTCCGGACCCGACGGCAACGGTGGGCTGGTCAACGTGGCCGGTGATTTCCGCGAGTTGCAGAGCTCGCTGTGGTTCCACGATCACCGGTTCTTTTTCACGGCCGAGAATGTCTACAAGGGCCATCTCGGGGCGCTCAACTATTACAGCGGGCCCGACCGCGGCAACGAGGCTATCGACGACGGGGTGAACCTGCGGTTGCCGAGCGGTACGGAACTCGACTGGGGCAACGTCGACTTCGACGTCAATCTGATCGTGACCGACGCGGCGCTCGACGCGGAGGGCCAGTACTTCTTCGATATTTTCAATACCGACGGCTTCCTCGGCGATCAGGTGCTGGTGAATTTCGCCTACAAGCCGTTCTTCGAGGTGCTGCCGAGGAAATACCGCTTCCGCATCCTGGCCGCCAGCATGTCGCGCTTCTGGAAGTTCGCCCTCGTCGACGACCTGGGCAAGCTGGTGCCGATGACAGTGATCGCAACCGACGGCAACTTCCTGCCGAAGCCGGTCAGCGTCACATCGCTCGACTGGCAGGGTGTCGGCGAGCGTTTCGACGTCGTCGTCGATTTCGCGGGGTTCCCCGTCACCAGCCGGCTTCGGCTGATCAACATGCTCGAGCACGCGGATGGCCGCGGTCCCAAGGAACAGCTGAGCCTGAGGGACACGCTTCGCGGCAAGACCGATGATCCCGGGGTCGGGGACGTGATGCAGTTCCGCGTCGTCAACGAGATCGAAAGCGTCGACGCTCCGGGCAAGTACCACGCCGTCACCGATCCGGACCGCAGCCGCGTCCCGGCGGAGCTGACCAAGGTAATCCCGATCGTCGCGCCGGTGCGCGAGCGCATCATCGAGTGGAAAGGCGCTGACGACCCCGCCGACGAGCTGGTGGGAGCTTGCTTCCCCGATTGCGGCGACAAGGAATCGTTCGGCTGGACCGTCAGGGTGAACGGCGAGTCGAACCATTTCCTCAACGCGAACCGCATCTCGATGCTGGTTCCGAAGCCGGGCGAGGTCGAGCACTGGACGCTGGTCAACGGCGGCGGCGGGTGGGACCACCCGATCCATCTGCACCTCGAAGAGGGACGCATGATCAGTCGCGCGGGAAAGGCGCTGTCGGCGCTCGAACGGAACTCTCGCAAGGACGTGTGGCGGCTGAACGAGAACGGGCAGGTCAAGATCCAGGTGCGCTTCGGCGAGTACGGCGGGGCCTTCGTCACCCACTGCCACAACACGGTGCACGAGGACTGGGCAATGCTCCTGCGCTACGACGTGCTGACCGATCCCAACAACAAGAAGAATTCGCAGACGCATGTCTCGGTCATCCCGACCCCCAACCCGTCGCCAAACGGCGTGGAATACCTGACGCCCGAGATCCTGCCGGAGGGAAATCCGTTCAGCAAATCCTTCCGGCCGTTCCCGCGAAGGTCGACCTAGCCGACGATGGATGCTGGCAGCTTCAGAGTTACCGGGGGACCCCCAATGAGCGGTGCACTGCGCCTGGAAACCATTGGTTGGACGCTTGCGGCAGCGGCGGCGCTCGCGGCCGGCGCGGGCTTTCCAGCTTTGGCGCAATGGGACGAGACCTACTTCCCGAACGTCGAACTCGTGACGCAGGAGGGCGAGCGGGTGCGCTTCTGGGACGATCTGATCCGCGACAAGATCGTCGTGGTGAACTTCATTTACACCGAGTGTCCTGACGTCTGCGGGCTGTCCACGGCGCGGCTGGCGCAAATCTCCGACTGGCTGGGCGACCGGATCGGCAGCGACATCTTCATATACTCGATCTCGCTCGATCCGGAGACCGACACGCCTGACAAGCTCAAGGCCTACGCCGGCGCCTTCGGCGCCCCGGACGGCTGGACGTTCCTGACCGGCGCCCCGGACGACGTCGACCTCGTCCGCTACAAACTCGGGGAACGCAGCCGCAGCCTGTCCGAACACCGCTCGGACATGGTGATCGGAAACGCCGCGACCGGCGAATGGCGGCGCACGTCGATAATGGGCAGCCTCGTCGTGGCGACCCAGGACATCCTGGCGCTCGATCCGGCCTGGTCACGCCAACCCGCCGCCCCGAGCGTAGCGATTGACGAAACGCCGCAGTTCGTCATGGGCGACAGGCCTGGCGAAGGCCTTTTCATATCTGCCTGTGCTGCATGCCACAGCATCGGCGAGGGAGTCCGCGTTGGGCCCGATCTCGCTGGCGTCACGCTGCGCAGGGAGCGGGGCTGGCTGGAAGCGTATCTGACGG
>JBGTLY010000314.1:0-23326 GCA_041743865.1 Woeseiaceae bacterium | reverse complement strand
GTGCGCCGGTACATCGAGCGCACGAGGGGTACCAGCAGGAAGAATACGGTATCGAAGAACACCGGTATGGCGAGAGTAAAGCCACTGGCCATGAGAGCCGTGCCGCCGCGCTGTTCGCCGAACAGCTTGAGAAACGCGCGGACGATGCGATCGGCGGCGCCGCTCGCCGTCATGGCCATACCGATGATGGCCGCGAGCGCGATGACGATGCCGACCCCGGCCGCTGTCGACCCGAAAGCTTCGGCAACGCGCGGGATCTTGTCGCTCCAGGCGCCGGGGGCGAGCAGGCTCACGATCGTCGCCGCGCTGATCAGCGCGAGGAATGCGTGCATGCGCAATACGACGATGCCGCCGACCACGACGACAAGCCCGACGAAAAGGACAAAAAGCGGGTAGGCGATAGTCAACGGCGCATCCCGGACGCTACGAGGGGAAGTACTTGACCCCGGTCGTTGCGGTGTCGCACTGTCACGCGGGTTCGAGACGGGGAAGAATTCGGAGCATGGAAACAAAGCACATCAGACTTTTAAGGACTCACGACGGAGCGGTCGCGGAACATGCCGGCCGCCACTACCGCGTGGGGCGTGCGTGGGATGAACTCCTGAACGATGACGACCTGCATGCGTCTCTCCTCGCTCACTGCGAGACGTCCGCGCCCGATGATGCCGCTGCCGAGGCGGCGACCACGCCTCTGGCCCCCATCGGCCGCCAGGAAGTCTGGGCATCGGGCGTGACGTATCTCCGCAGCCGTGCCGCCCGTATGTCTGAATCCCGGGAGGCGGGGGGCGGCGACTTCTACGATCGCGTGTACGAGGCGGACCGCCCCGAACTGTTCTTCAAAGCGACGCCGGCGCGCGTCGTCGGCCCGGGGGCAGCGATGCACCTTCGCCGAGACTCTCACTGGATCGTACCCGAGCCGGAGCTGACGCTCGCGATCACACGCAGTGGCCGGATCATCGGCTATACCGCAGGCAACGATCTCAGCTGCCGCGACCTCGAAGGCGAGAACCCGCTCTACCTGCCACAGGCCAAGACGTTCGATCGCTGTGCGGCGCTCGGTCCCTGCATCCTTGTGTCGCCCGAATCGCCGGGACCCGACACGCGCATCCGGCTCGTGATCCGGCGCGCGGGAAACGTGCTGACGGACGACTCGACCACGCTTGGCCAGATGAAACGTCGGCTGCCGGAACTCGTCGGCTGGCTGTTTCGGGAAAATTCGCATCCGGACGGGTGCTTTCTGATGACCGGCACGGGTATCGTTCCACCAGACGAACTTTGCCTCATTGCAGGCGACGTGGTCGATATAACGATCGACGGGATCGGCCGTCTCTCGAATCCTGTGAGTTGATGGGATAGGGCTTGACAGGATTGCGCTTGACGGGATGGCCGTTTTCATCCGGCACTCAATCGGCAAGTGCAGCATCGATCGCGGCCAGGGTTTCGTCGTCAAAGTCTGGCGCCTCGAGCGCACCGAGATTGTCCATGAGTTGCGCGGGCGTACTCGCGCCGACCAGGACCGAACACACGGCCGGCCGGGTCAGCAGCCACGCAAGCGACATCTGCGCCAGTGTCTGCTTGCGTTGCACGGCAATACGGTGCAAGGCAACGAGTTTCTGCTGCTGCCGATCGACGGTCTCCCGCTCCAGGTACGTGTACGCGCGTGCCGCTCGCGAGTCTTCGGGAATGCCGCCAAGGTAACGATCCGTCAGCAGGCCCTGAGCCAGCGGCGAAAACGCGATGCAGCCGACGCCACCCTCGTCGAGCACCTCGAGCAGTCCGCGCTCGGGCGTCCGCTCGAGAAGCGAGAACCGCACCTGGTGCAGGACGAACGGGATTTTCTCCGCAGCAAAAAAGTCAATTGCCTGCTGTGCCAGGTCCGGCGCGTAGTTCGATATGCCGGCGTAGAGCGCCTTGCCCTGCCGCACGAGATCGCGAAGTGCACCCAGCGACTCCTCGACGGGCGTTTCCGGATCCGGACAGTGGTGATAGAAAATATCGACATAGTCGAGTCCCATTCGCGAGAGGCTCTGGTCGAGGCTGGACACGAGATACTTTCTCGAGCCGCCACTGCCGTAAGGCCCTGGCCACATGTCGAATCCGGCCTTGGTGGCAATCACGAGTTCGTCGCGATGCGCGGCAAAATCGGCGCGCAACAAGCGACCGACATTTTCCTCGGCGGAACCGTATGGCGGGCCGTAGTTGTTCGCGAGATCCCAGTGCACGATGCCGTGATCGAATGCCGTTCGCAAAATCTCACGTCCCGTGGCGAGCCGGTCCACGTACCCGAAGTTGTGCCATAGCCCCAGGGACAGCGCGGGCAGCCGCAGGCCCGTGCTTCCCGCGCGCCGGAACGACATGCCATCGTATCTCCGTGGCGATGCCTGGTAGGCCGTCAATCCCGACTTGTCGTTGATCTGCATGCAGAGAGCTTCCAGGGGCCAGCGCAGCGGTACTTTATCAGATGAGCGTGCAATGCCATTCCGGCAAATGTGGAACCGCTGCTCCGCCCACGGTCTAATGCCGCTCTGATGGCGGAACCGGAAGGGGGAATGAGCCATGACTTCGATGCAGGGACTGGCAGCCATTGGTCTCGTGCTGGCGAGCGCCGCCGCCGCCGAGACACCGGCGGTGGACGAACGCTATGCCTGGGATCTCGGTGCGTTGTATCCGGACGTCGCTGCATGGGATGCGGCACGCAAGGAAGTGCTGTCCGACCTCGGCGAAATCGAAGCACGCCGCAGCACGCTGGGTGATAGTGCGGACTCGCTTTATACGACCCACCGGCGGGTTTCCGATACGCTGAAAAAGGCGGGCCGGGTTTTCGTCTACGCCTCACTGCACGGGGACGAAGACCTTCGTGACTCAACGGCAGACGAGCGGCGGCAACTGGCGCAGATCATGTTTGCGCGCTTTACCGAGGCGACAGCATGGATACAGCCGGAATTGCTCGAAGTGGGCCGCGAGGTGATCGAATCCTACATCGCTGAGGACGAACGCCTGGCCCCGTTCGCGTTCCAGCTCGATGACGCGCTGCGCAACGCGCCGCATACTCTCGGTGCGGAGGCTGAACAGACACTCGCTTTTTTCAACCAGTCCTTCGGGGCTCCCTCCTCCGTCTACGGGATGATTTCGAATTCCGACATACCCTGGCCTACGATCACGCTGACCGACGGGAGCGAGGTTCCGCTTGATGCCCAGGGCTACTCCCGCGCTCGCGCAAGCGAGGATCGTAATGATCGCAAGCTGGCGTTCGACACGTTCTGGGGCAAGTGGCAGGAGTACCGCAATACCGTGGGGCTCGTACTGAACTCGCACCTGCAGACGCAGACCGCCCTCGCAAAAGCCCGCCACTTCGACAGCGTGCTCGAGCGCGAACTGTTCAACGACAATATCCCACCGGACGTCTATCACACGCTGGTAAGGGAAGTAAACGAAGCGCTGCCAACGCTGCATCGCTACTTCAGGTTGCGTGGCCGCCTGCTCGGCGTGGAACAAATGCACTACTATGACATCTACCCGCCGCTGGTTTCCCTGGACCGCAAGTTCGACATCGAGAGCAGCAAGGCCATTACGCTCGACGCGATGGGCGTGCTGGGGGATGACTGGACGGAAATGCAGGCAAAGGCGATGGACGAGCGCTGGATGCATGTGTACCCCCAGCGCGGCAAGACCTCAGGCGCTTACATGCAGGGTTTCGCGTATGACGTTCATCCGTACCTGCTCCTGAACCACAATGACGACTACGAGTCCCTTTCTACCTTTGCCCACGAGTGGGGTCATGCAATGCATACGCTGTATGCAAAGCAACGGCAGCCCTTCGAGACCGCGGCATATTCGACGTTCATCGCTGAAATTCCATCGACCTCGCTGGAACTGATCCTGCGCGATCATATGCAACAAAATGCGAAGAGCACGGACGAGAAACTCTACTACCTTGGAATGGCACTGGAGAGCCTGCGGGGTACGTTCTTCCGGCAAACGATGTTTGCGGAATTCGAACTCGCCCTTTACGACGCGGCCGAACGCGGAGAGGCACTTACCGGTGAGCGCATTTCGGAAATCTACGCCGCGATACTGCGGCGATACCATGGGCACGAAGAGGGTGTCGTGCTGATCGATGAGCTGTATGCGAACGAGTGGATGTTCGTGCAGCACTTCTACCTCAATATGTATGTCTACCAGTACGCGACGTCGCAGACCGCAGGCACCGCGCTGTACCGGAAAATCATTGAAGACGGTGAGGATGGCGTGGAGAACTACAAAAACCTGTTGCGCGCCGGCGGTTCCGATTATCCGTACCGGCTGCTGGTCAACGCGGGTGTCGACCTCGCCACGCCGGCGCCCTATCGCGCAGTGGTCGCGGAAATGAACGCGATCATGGACGAGATGGAGCGGCTGCTGGCCGAACGGCAGGAATAGCGGCGGGGGCCTGGCCGTCGCCCGGACGGCGCGGCGGCCAAGCCCCCGGCAGGACTTGTCATGCCCCGGGATAAATGCGATTTTGTATGACTTATTGAATGGGACAGCGATGCGCCATCAGCGTGCCGCATCGGGGGGCATTCCACATGAGATCGGACCTGCGACAGGGCCTGATGGGCCTGTCGGTCATCGCGGCGGGCAGCATTAATCCCGTGGATGCGGCGGACGCCCGGCGCGAGAATTTCGGCGCCACTGCGGACGGCACGGCCGTCACCGCGGTAGTCCTGTCGAACGACCGCGGTTTTGCCGTTCGCATACTCTCTCTCGGGGCGACCATCCAGTCTTTGCATGTCCCGGATCGCGACGGTGAGACCGCCGACATCTTGCTGGGCTACTCGAACGCGGCGGATTATCTCGACAAGCCGCGCTATTTCGGCTCGACCGTCGGTCGCTACGCGAACCGGATCGGCGATGCCCGTTTCGAACTCGACGGACGGGTACACGAGCTCGAGGCGAATGACGGTAATAATCACCTGCACGGGGGCCTGCTGGGCCTCGACAAGCTGCATTGGACCCTGGACGCCATGGAGGATGGCTCACCGGCGTACGCCGTATTCAGGGTGGTGAGCCCGGACGGCGCCGGTGGCTATCCCGGGAACCTGTCCGTGCAGGCGCGCTTCAGCCTCGCGGATGACGGTGAAATGCGGATCGAATACGAAGCAACGACAGACGAGCCGACGATCGTCAATATCACGAACCATGCTTACTTTAATCTTGCCGGGGCAGCGAGTGGCCGAGGCATCCTGGATCATGAACTGAAGATCTTCGCGAACGACATCACACCGGTGGACGAAGGTCTGATCCCGACGGGGGCGCTTGCCGGCGTCGCCGGTACTCCCTTCGACTTTCGGCAGGCCCGCCGCATCGGCGACGAGGTTCGCGATGCCAGCAACGAACAGCTGCTCTTCGGCCGCGGCTATGATCACAACTTCGTGCTCAACGATGCGGACGGCAGCCTTCGGCCCGCCGCTGTATTGCGGGACCCGTTCTCAGGACGGGTGATGGAAATGCTGACGACTGCGCCAGCCGTGCAGTTCTATTCCGGTAACTTTCTCGATGGACTGACGGTCGGCAAGCACGATCAAATGTATCGTCAGGGGGATGCGCTGTGCCTGGAGCCGCAGGTGCACCCGGACGCGCCGAACCAGCCCGGATTCCCTTCAGCGCGGCTGGATCCCGGTGAAAAGTACACGAACGTCATCGTGCTACGATTCTCCACCGATGATGCAGACGCTCGCTGATACGCAGGTCGACGACGACATGAAAAAGAAAGGTAAAGAGGAACGGTTGTCGCGACGCCTTCGATCACGGGAATGGTTCGATGACCCGTCGAACGCGGACATGACCGCGCTCTATCTCGAGCGCTACATGAATTTCGGATTGTCCCTCGAGGAACTGCAGTCGGGAAAACCCATCATCGGTATTGCGCAAACCGGCAGCGACCTGACGCCGTGCAACCGGCACCACCTCGTACTTGCAGAGCGAGTACGCGAAGGCGTAAGGGAAGCAGGCGGCATCGTGCTCGAATTTCCGGTGCATCCGATCCAGGAAACCGGCAAGCGACCAACGGCAGGCCTCGACCGCAACCTGGCTTACCTGAGCCTTGTGGAGATTTTGTTCGGTTACCCGATCGACGGCGTCGTGCTCACCATCGGCTGCGACAAGACGACGCCCGCCTGCCTCATGGCCGCGGCCACCGTGAACATCCCGGCAATTGCCTTGTCGGTCGGACCCATGCTGAACGGCTGGTATGAGGGCATTCGTACGGGATCCGGCACGATCGTGTGGAAGGCGCGGGAACTGATGGCGACCGGCGAGATCGACTACCAGGAATTCATCCGGCTGGTCGCGTCCTCGGCGCCGTCGACCGGCTACTGCAACACGATGGGTACGGCCACGACGATGAACAGCCTCACCGAGGCGCTCGGCATGTCGCTCCCCGGCTCGGCAGCGATCCCGGCACCGTACCGGGACCGGCAGGAATGCGCGTACCGCACAGGTCTGCAAATCGTGGAAATGGTCGCCGCCGACCGCAAACCCTCGGATATCCTTACGCGGGCCGCGTTCGTCAACGCCATCCGCGTGAATTCCGCCATCGGCGGCTCGACGAACGCACCGATTCACATCAACGCAATCGCCCGCCATATCGGTGTCGAGCTGTCGATCGATGACTGGCAGGAATACGGTCTCGACGTGCCTTTGCTCGTCAATATGCAGCCGGCGGGCGAGTATCTCGGCGAGGATTACTATCGTGCCGGCGGCGTGCCGGCGATCGTTTCGGAATTGATGCAGCACAACCTCATTGAATTGGACGCACTGACTGTGAACGGCAGGACCATCGGCGAGAATTGCTCGAGCGCCTCGATCGTCGACGAAGCCGTCATCCGGCCCTTCGACCGGCCGATGATGAAGCGTGCCGGGTTCACCATCCTGCGCGGCAATCTGTTCGACTCCGCTATTATGAAAACCAGCGTCATCTCACCGTCGTTTCGCGACAAATACCTGGCAGATCCGGATGACCCGGAGGCCTTCGAGGGACTGGCCGTGGTCTTCGAGGGTCCGGAGGACTACCACGGACGTATCGACGACCCGGATCTCGGGATCGACGAGCGTTCCATCCTGTTCATCCGCGGCACGGGGCCAGTGGGCTATCCCGGCTCTGCGGAGGTGGTCAACATGCGTCCGCCGGCGGCCTTGATTCGCGCCGGTATCAGTACGCTGCCCTGCGTGGGCGACGGTCGGCAATCCGGGACCTCGGCTTCGCCATCCATACTGAACGCGTCGCCGGAAGCCGCGCAGGGCGGTGGACTCGCGCTCCTCTGCACAGGCGATCGTGTTCGCATCGACCTCGGCCGCGGTGAAGCCAATATGCTCGTCAGCGACGACGAACTCGCCGAGCGGCGCAGGGCGCTCGAGGCGGCCGGTGGTTTCAAAGTTCCGGAAAGCCAGTCGCCCTGGCAGGAAATTCAGCGTCGGTCGGTCGGCCAATCCGACACCGGGGCGCTGCTCGAAGGCGCCGAGAAGTACCAGCGGCTGGCCCAGAAATACCGGGCGCCGCGCCATAGCCACTAGAAAAGCGGTGAAACCGGCGTACCGCATACGCTGCCCGATCCGCTGTGAACTCGGCGAGGGCCCGTACTGGTCCGCCCGCGAAAACGCCGTGTACTGGGTGGACATACTCGCGCCTGCGGTGCATCGCCTGTCGCTCGCCGACAATTCCGTCACGAGCTGGCCGATGCCGGAACGCATCGGGTGGCTCGTCGAACGCGAAGCCCACCCCGGGTTCATCGCCGGGTTCCAGAGTGGTTTCGCCGAACTCGAGCTCAATCCTCTAAGAATCCGCGCGATCGCCGATCCGGAACCGCAGCTGCCGACGAATCGCATGAACGACTGCGGCATCGATCCGGCGGGACGCCTCTGGGCCGGAACGATGGATGCCGCCGTCAAGGCCGAAACGGGCGCCCTTTATCGGCTGGACCCGGATTTCATCGTGTCGAAGCACGACGAGGGATACCTCGTTACGAACGGTCCGGCGTTCAGCCCCGACGGCGCGACGCTCTACCATAACGATACCGGGAAGCGGCTCGTCTACGCCTTTCCGCTGCACAGCGACGGGTCGCTCGGCGCTCGTCGCGAATTCATTTGCTTTCGCGACGACTGGGGCCGGCCGGACGGCATGACCGTGGATGCCGACGGCGGGCTCTGGATCGCGCACTGGGGCGGCGGACGGGTCAGCCGTTTTACGCCCGAGGGTGACCTTCAACGCTCGATCACATTGCCGGCATCGCAGGTTACGAGCTGCGTGTTCGCGGGCGCGGATCTCGACCGCATGTTCGTGACGTCGGCGGCTGAGGGCCGCGACGACGAGCCGCACGCCGGCAAACTCTTCGAGGTCGACCCGGGCGTGCGCGGCTTGCCGCAACCACGTTTTGCTGGCTAGTGTTGATCCGTCATCGAATACTCGCAGCAGCTACCGGTTCGATCACACTGCTGTTCGCCGCTAAATTCTGAGGCATGCCGACACGAGTGACCGCTACAGTATCCGATGCGGCCGTTTGACAGCCGCCTGTCGAGATACGCTGGAGGACGTGTTTTGACCCAAAGGCGACGTTCGGGTCTTGGTCGAAAGTGTCGCTCGCACCATTTTTCACTCGATCTTCGCACCGCTTGGGCTGCCGTTATACCGCGGCTGACTTGGACAGATATTGCCCGTACCGAGGAGATGCTAATATCTGCCGCGGCGGGCGCACAAAGCAGCAGACCATAACAACCTTCCAGCGGGCGGGGGCAACCGAATTCCCGTGTCTCAAACGAACGATCGCACCACGGTCGATTATCGACGATGAGCGTTTTCGCTGAGCTCAAGCGCCGTAAGGTCATCAAGGTTGGTGGCGCCTATTTGGTCGTTGCATGGCTCGTCGTGCAAGTGGCTTCCATTGGTTTCCCGGCGTTCGAGGCGCCGGCGTGGACGTTACGCGTCTTCATCTTGGTCGTCATGCTCGGATTTCCAGTCTCGCTTATGTTCGCCTGGGCGTTCGAAGTGACTCCCGACGGTGTCACGGCCGCTCCACGTTCACGCGCAAGCGCAGGCATCTTTTTCGTCGCGGCTGCCCTCGTGACGCTCGCGGTTGTTTGGTACTTCAAGGGCCAACCGTCCTATCGGGAGGGTGACATTCCGGCCGGCGAAGGACCATCCGTCGCGGTGTTACCGTTCGCGAACCTGAGCGGAGATCCGCAGCAGGAGTATTTTTCCGACGGCATGACCGAGGAGCTGCTCAATGTCCTTGCACGGCTGCCCAAACTCAAGGTCGCGGCGCGCACGTCGGTATTCGAGTTCAAGGGCAAGGGCGGAGACGTCCGCGAGATTGGGCAGCGGCTTGGTGTGAGCCACATCGTCGAGGGCAGCGTCCGGCGCGAGGGCGAGCACGTGCGCGTCACAGCGCAGCTCGTCCGTGTCGCGGATGGATTCCGCATTTGGTCTGACAGCTTCGATCGCGAGCTCGAGAGTGTGTTTACGTTGCAGGACGATATCGCGCGGCAAATCGCCGAGCAGCTTGAGGCCAAGCTGGGCGTCGCGGGGACGACGTCCGCGCGAGCGGCTATCGATTCTCGGGCCTACGACGAGTATTTGAAGGGACGGACGCTTTATCGCCAACGCAAGGAAATGCCGGAGGCGATTGCTCACCTGCAAGCCGCTGTGGAGCGTGCGCCAGAATTTGGCGCGGGTTGGGCCTCGCTGTCGCTCGCGCACGAGTCCGCACGCTGGTACACGACCCCGGAGCAGCGCGCGGTGCTCGGCAACGCACTGGCCATCATGCGCACGGCCGCCGAGCACGCAATGTCTCTCGATCCAGATGCGGCGCTCACCCTTCATGCGCAGGGTAATGTCAGGCGGGGTGAGACCCGATATGCGGAGGCTGAACAGCTCTACCTGCGCGCGATGCAGGTCGATCCAACCTACCCCGATGTGCGCGAGGACTACGCGGAGCTTCTGAACAACGTCGGGCGCCACGAGGATTCCCTCGTCGCCGCCCGGGAGCTCGTGGAGCTGGAGCCCTTCGTCGCCAACTTCTGGCGGCGGATCGGAGACATTGGCATCAGCCTCGACCGCCGCGCGCTTGCCGAGGAAGCGCGAGACCGCATGCGGGAGACCGATCCTTCTTATCCAGGAGGAGTCCTGGCGGACTTTTATTTCGATTTCTGGCACGACCGCATCGAGCAAGCGCATGAGGCCCTGGCTGAAGCGATGCGTTTCGCGCCCGCGACTGCCGCAGTAGACTACGAGCTGTTCCAATGGTCCGAGGGCGACGCCAGCATCGACGATGCGAGTGCGCAGCGCGTAATAGTGGGCGGCCGGCCCGATTATGCCCCATTCGCGGCGCATCGGGGCGATGCCGACATCTATTTCGCGGCGCATGAGGATCAACTGGCCAGGTATTCCTATTACTTCCGTTATGCGCTGCCAGTCAGCGGTCCACTCTTGGGCGACCCGCGCGGGAAGGAGATGCTCCGGCGCTACGGCTTCGTCGCCTATTGGCGCGAGAAGGGATGGCCCGCGTATTGTCGCCCGCTTGTTGACAATGATTTCGAATGCGGTCCGGAGGAGAAGAAGTTCCGGGTGCCTGAGTGAGCGCAACTGGCCGGCAGTTGCCTGATTAGACGTCGGCTACCGAGTGCCCGTTCTCGGCAATAGCAGCCGCTCGGGTAACCGCAGTGATCTGTTTTCCGAGTTGGTCGAAAACCCCTCCCGGAGGGGTTTCCTCGAAAGTACTTTAGGTCTGTATCGTAACAAGGCCGCGTTTGATTCCTCGCCAGGTACCTGGCGACAGCTTTTGGCAGGCAGTTGCCTGATTAGGCGTTGACGACCGAGCCCCCGCTCTCAGCAGCAGCAGCCACTTTGCGTTACGTGCTAATTTGTTTTCCTTTCTGGTCGACAACCCCTCCGGGAGGGGTTTCCTCGAAAGTACTTGAAGTCTTAATCGTAAAAGGGTCGCGTACGCTTAGTAAGTCGAGTGTCGATTTGGACTCTGCCCGAGTGACAGGGTCACGCCCGCCTACGAAAGCTCTCGATGGCGTCCCTGCCGGTGCCGGATTGCCCATCGTTGTCGCATGCGGCGAGAAATCCCAAAACGAGCAGTTTCATTCCACGAACGGCTCCACCTCAATGCGCCTGCCGCAAAGAAACGCATCGGCCACCAGTTGCAACGGCTCTACGTCCACTTCGCTCTGCCGGTCATTCACGAGCGTCGTGAAGCGCCGGTAGAGTTCCCGGTACTCGTGATCCGGCGCAATGAGCGGGTCGTCGCCGTTGACCTCGAGTACTGCGCCGCCTTTCGACAGGCGCAGGCTGCCACCCTCGTAGTCGACTTCGATCTGCCACCGGGGAGAGCCGGCGTACAAGAAATCGAATGTGGCTTCCACGGGCGCGCCTCGCTCGCCCAGCAGCGTGAGCTTCGCAGCGATCGGCGTTTCGCAGTTGGCTGGAAATGACAGCGTGGCATTAGTGATTCTCACCCGCTCGGCAAGTATTCGCGTCAGCACCGAGAGCGCGTTGATGCCGGGATCGAACACGCCGAGTCCGCCGGCCTTCCAGATCCATGCCTGGCCCGGATGCCACACGCGCACGTCTTCCCGCCAGTCGATGCGCACCGCGCAAATGTTTTTCCCTTGCAGCAAGCGACGCGCCGGCTCCACGCCGCCTGCCGCGCGCGAGTGCCAGGACGTGTAGAGCGTACATCGTGCGGCGGCCGCGAGCCGCGCCAGCGTCTCGACTTCGTTTAGCGTTGCGCCCGGAGGTTTCTCGAGCATGACATCGAGGCCGTTTGCAAGTGCCTCCTGCGCGATCTCGAAACGAGCCTGCGGAGGCGTACAGATCGATACGGCATCAACGTCAGGCATCGCCGCCAATAGCTCCGCGAGACTTCTGAAATTCGGCAGTGCCTCGAGTGCGTGATGACGGCTGACACCCGCGACGAGTTCGAAATCTGCGTTTTGAGAGAGTGCAGGGACGTGCTGGTCCCGCGCGATCTTGCCGATACCGACGAGTGCGAGACGAACGGCGCTCATGGCAATCAAAGCTCCACGGGCGCGCCGGACGGCGCAGGCACGGTCCCGAGTGTATTTCTGACCGGCAGCCGAAACGGGTGCGCTTCGATCTCGAATTCGTCGCCGGGCCGGGTAGCAATGCCGTCGGCAAACGACAGAGTCGCGGTACCGAAAAAGTGCACGTGAACGTCACCCGGGCGGCGAAACAGCGCGTACTTGAAGTGGTGATGTTCGAGGTTCGCAATCGAGTGCGACATGTTGGCCTCGCCGGTCAGAAACGGCTTCTCCCACAACACTTTTCCCTCCCTGCGGACCCGACTCGTGCCGCGCACGTCGTCCGGCAGTGCACCGATGAGTTCGGCGCCCAGGGCCGCGGGTCTCAGCTTGGAATGTGCAAGCCACAGGTAGTTGCCACGTTCTGTTGTGTGATCAGAAAACTCGTTTGCGAGGCAAAATCCGAGGCGTCGGGGCAGGCCGTCGCGATCAATCACGTAGACGCCTGCAATCTCCGGCTCCTCGCTGCCCTCCAATGCGAAAGCCGGCGACGGTATGACGGCGTCGGGACCGACGACAGCACCACCGTTACCCTTGTAGAACCATTCGGGCTGTGCACCCGGCGGCCCACCCGCGGGCTTCCCACCCTCCAGGCCGGACCTGAACATGCGCATGGAATCGGTGTCATGGCCGCCAGCGGCCGCACGGTGCATGCGATCGCGCCCTTCGGCGGAACCCAGGTGTGTAAGGCCCGTGCCGGATAGCAATAGGTGTGCAGGATCCGGGTGTGAGATGGCGGGTAGGAGCCGGCCGTCACTGAGCGCAGAATCGAGGTCGAGGGCCTCGGCGGTCATGCCGGCCGCAATGGCGTCCATGAGACTGATACCCGCTGCGATGGCCGCCATCGCCAGTTCGTAAGTCGTCGTCGCGCCGGCAACGCGTCTCGCATCGCCGGTGGGATCGACGGCTGCGAGGCAACGGTCACCGGACTCCGTACGCATTTGAACAAGATGGACGGGCATACCTGCCTTACGAAGACTCGAAGCGGCCGTCCATGCGCCGCGGCAGGCCTTTGCCCTCGCCGCGTAATTCCGGCGGCAGAAGGTCCTGCGGTACATCCTGGTAGCAGACCGGCCGCAGGAAGCGCTCGATAGCCAGCGTGCCGACCGAGCTAGTCCGGTTGTTCGACGTTGCCGGGAACGGCCCGCCATGCACCATCGCATGAGAAACGTCCACGCCCGTGGGCCAGCCATTGACGATGATGCGTCCCGCTTTTTGCTCGAGGATCGGCAAGAGTCGGGCCGCCAGAGGATGGTCCCCCGCGGTGAGATGCATTGAGGCGGTCAACTGCCCGTCGAGCCGCTCGGCCGCATCGAGTAGTTCTGCTTCGTCGTCGCAACGTACGACGAGCGAGGCAGCGCCGAAGACTTCGTCCGCGAGCTCCGGGCTTGATACCAGCGCCGCAGCGGGAATCGAAAACAAAGCGCTGCGGCCTGCAGCATACCCGGCCGGTTCTGGTCCGCGCGCGACGATCGCGACCGCTCCGTGGGCCTCGAGCCTGCGGACACCTTGCTCGTAGGCTTCGTGAATTTGCCGGGTCAGCATCGTCGCCGGCTGCACGCGGGCAAGGGCCTCCGCCGCAGCGTCCATAAAGTCGTCGGCCGCCGGTGAATCGATCACAAAAACAAGGCCGGGCTTGGTGCAGAACTGACCGGCGCCCAGCGTAACTGAGGCGACGAACGCGGCACCGATGCTCCCTGCCCGTTCCGACAGCGCGCCGGGCAGCAGCAACACCGGGTTTACGCTGCTCATCTCGGCGTACACCGGGATCGGTTGGTGCCGCTCGTTCGCAATCTTTACGACCGCGAGACCGCCGGCGCGGGAGCCGGTGAATCCTACGGCCTTTATGCGGGGATGCGCGACCAGTGCGGCACCCACATCGTTCGTATTGCTGTTCAGCAACGAAAATACACCGTCCGGCATTCCGCATCGCGCGGCCGCCGTCAGGATCGCCTGCGCTGCCAATTCAGAAGTCCCGGGATGTGCAGGGTGCCCTTTGACGATGACAGGGCAACCCGCTGCCAGGGCCGAGGCCGTATCGCCGCCCGCTACCGAAAAGGCGAGTGGAAAATTACTTGCGCCAAAGACCGCAACCGGACCCAGCGGGATGCGGCGCTGGCGCAGATCGGGGCGTGGAACAGGCGCGCGATCCGGCTGTGCGGGATCGATTCGGAGCCCGAGCCAGACACCCGAGAGGATCTCGTCCGCGAACAGCCGAAGCTGCCCGACCGTACGACCGCGCTCGCCCGTAAGGCGCGCTGTCGGCAGCCCGGACTCGGCATGCGCTCGTTCGACCAGCTCATCCCCGAGCTCGAGGATCCCGTCTGCGATAGCCCGCAGGAACCGGGCTCGCTGCTCGAGGCCTGTCTGCCAGTAGAGGTGAAATGCGTCCCACGCAAGCTCGCACGCAGCGTCGACATGCTTCTGCGTTGCTGCGCTGAAGGCGGGCTCTATGGTATCGCCCGTTGCGGGATTCTCTGCGCGAAAACTCCGGGCAGCGCTGTCGGCAACGGCACCGATGTAAAGCTTGTCGGACAATGGCATGGGTATTGTTTCCCTGTAGTCCGTTCGGATCTGTTCGGCTTTGCCGGTGTGACCGCATTATTACATGTTGCCGAATATATCCTACAGTATGATCATTCGTTCGAGGTGACCCGGCAGGACGTCGCGACCCCGCGCTCGCGCTCGAACCGGATCAGGCATGACAAAGGGGGCAGTGCATGAGCGGACTCGACTGGGTCGTCATCGTCATTTACTTTTTTGTCATCGGTTTCATCGCCTGGTGGTACGGCAGGAACCAGCATGACAGTGTCGACTACTTCCTCGCCGGACGTAATGCCGGATTCGTGGCCGTCGGTGCGTCGATCTTCACGTCGAACATTGGCTCTGAGCACATCGTCGGCCTCGCAGGTCAGGGGGCGTCAACCGGCATGGCCATGGCACACTGGGAGCTGCACGCCTGGGTACTAATACTGCTTGCGGGGTTCTTCGTGCCGTTCTACTACAAGGCCGGCGTACAGACGATCCCCGAATTCCTCGAGCGGCGCTTCAATGCCCGGGCCCGGTCCATTCTGTCCGTCGTGAGATCTTCCTGGTGCCCGGCATGATTGGCTGGGCATTGCACCAGAAAGGCCTGATCGCTTTGCCGATGCACTCGGTAAACGGCATCGAAACGATCAACGGGGACACCGTCTTCCCAACGTTGGTATCGACCCTGTTGCCCAGCGGCATTCGTGGCCTCATCGTAGCCTGCCTTCTCGCCGCGCTCATGAGTTCGCTGGCGTCGCTGTTCAACTCGAGTGCGTCGCTGTTCACAATCGACATCTACGAGAAACTACGTCCGGGCAAGACAGAAAGTCACCTGCTCCTCGTCGGCCGCATTGCGACAGCCGTGGTTGTCGTACTCGGCCTGCTCTGGATACCGGTCATGAAAACCATTGCCGGCGGCGGACTTTACCAGTATCTGCAGAGCGTGCAGGGCTACCTCGCCCCGCCGATCACGGCCGTGTTCCTCCTCGGCCTCTTCTGGAAACGCCTGAACGCGACCGGCGCTGTATGGGCGCTCGGCGGCGGCTTTGTGCTGGGTATGTTCAAGCTGACGTGCCAGGCCTTCTTCGGCGCGGGCAAGACCGAGAACTCGGCATTTCTCGCAGCGGTCGGCGATTTCAACTTTCTCTACGCTACCGGCATCCTGTTCGTGATCGCGGCCGCGCTCATGGTAGCCGGTTCTTTTGCAACCGCTCCACCGCCGCAGGAGAAGGTACATGGCCTCACTTATCGCTCGATACGCGCGCTACATGGCGAGGAGATACGCGCGAGTTGGGACATCGGCAACAAAATCCTGTCAACACTCATCCTTGTGCTGGTTGGCGGCCTCTATGTCTACTTCAGCTTTTGGCTGGACTAGGCACACGAGCGTTCATTTGCCCGGTCAGGTCCGTACATGAATGCCATAGAGCGACGCTCAAATCTGTCCCACAAAGTGGCGCAAGCGCTCGGACGAGCGATTGTCTGCGGTGAGTACGGCATCAACGTTAAAAAAATCCCTACAGAAGCCGACCTCTGCGAATCCTTTGGCGTAAGCCGCACCGCCGTTCGCGAAGCGGTCAAAATGCTGTCCGCCAAAGGCCTTGTATCGAGCAAGCCTCGGCAGGGCATTACGATCATGCCGGAGGAGGACTGGAATATCTTCGATACGGAGTTATTGCAATGGTCTCTCGAAGGCCATCCCACGCAGACAGTTCTGCGTGAATTCTTCCAGATGCGGATTGCCATCGAGCCGCAGGCCGCCTCTCTCGCCGCGCGCTATGCGCGCCCGGGGCAGAGAGCACGGATAGGCGAGGCGTTGGGCAAAATGCGCGAAGCCCCGGCAAACTCGAATGCTGCCCGTGCGGCTGACATCGAGTTTCACATCGCCATTTTGTACGCAACCGGAAATCGCTTTTATATTCGCCTGCGCGATTTTATTCGTACGGCTCTTGACGTCAGTATCCGCGTCACGACGCCACGTCCGGAAGCCTACGGCGATACGGTCACTGCGCATGCCGGAGTATTCAGCGCAATCGTGTCGGCCGATCCTGATACGGCGCGGCGGCGCATGTGGGCGTTGATCAACGATGCTCGACAATATCTCCCGGACCCGAGCGCCGATAACCAGCCCGCCGGTGCGGATGCTCCGGCCACTGGCGCGAGCAGCGCCGTTACGGCGGCCGCGAAAGACGCACAAGGCGGCAAAAAGTCTTAGACTGGGCCAAGGAATCGGCTATCCTGTGAGCGTCAGGGCCTAAGCGCCGTGAGCCCGTAAGTGAGCGAATAAGAACAGAACGCCAGGGTCAGGAGGAGCGAAAATGTTCAAGAAGAAGAGCGAAGAGCACGCAGAGCCGGCCGAGCAGTTCGCGCCGAAACCAGCCGTCAAAGCACCGGATCCGGACGTGCGCAAGCGCAATGTCTCGGTGATCGGCCCCACCCTGAAGTTCCGGGGAGAGTTATCGGCGAACGAGGATCTCGTCATCGAGGGAGAGATCGAAGGCACCATTGCGCACCAGGACAAGAACCTCACAATCGGCCGCCAGGGACGGGTGCATGCCGATATTCACGCGAGCGTCGTCGAGATTCTGGGCGAAGTCGAGGGCGATGTGCGCGGCGATGACGTGGTAAAGCTGCAGAAGTCGGCGGTCGTCCGGGGCAACATCTATGCGCCGCGCGTGGTCATGGAGGACGGTGCGAACTTCACGGGCTCAATCGATATGGGCCGCACCAACGCGGCGCGAATTGCCGCCTCATCGACCAAGCAGGAAGCGCTGAAACGAGCTAACCTGAGCGTCGCTGACAGCGGGTCTCACCTGAACACCGGTGGCAGCTGAATCGTCGGAACCCGTATCGGGGGGGCACGTAGCGGACGTGCCCCTGGTACACCAAGGACCGGGTGATTACGGCCCAAGTATTATCGGCACAACGGTGGTCATGCGCGGCGTGCTCACGCTCGCCGAGGACCTGACCATAGAAGGGACGTTCCTCGGTCCGAGTATCGAGGGCGCCCGCAATCTCTCAATCGGCCCTCTTGCCACCGTTCGCGCCGACATCCACGGTGAATCGGCAGATATCGCGGGCACCGTCGACGGTGACTTCGCCGGCACCGGCACGGTCGTCGTACGCCGCACGGCAAGACTCCACGGAGCGGTTTCGGCCGACCGGCTGCGAGTCGAAGACGGAACGAATCTCGAGAATGTCGTCTTGTCGGGCCGTATCAGTCGCATCGACGACTAAACCCCCTCCTTCTCCTCCGCGCGGTTCGCGTCGCTTTCGATTCGCAGTCGTGGCAGTGACTCCGGGTGTTGTCGCTGCAGAAACCCGATCATCTGCTCACGTATGGCGCAGCGCAATTCCCAGGCCTCCGATGAATTGCGGGCACTCATGAGAAGTCGGAGCTGCATCGTTCGCTCCGTGCTGTCGGTCACGTGCACGACCTCGACTTTACCGTCCCACAATTCCGTGTCACGCAACGCCCTGCCGAACTCGGCGCGGACGTCGTCGAGCGGTACCCGGTAGTCCACGTAAAGAAGGACCGAGCCAAGAATGTCTGCGGTTGTGCGTGTCCAGTTCTGGAACGGATTCTCAATGAACCATGAGATGGGCAGTACCAGCCGCCGCAGGTCCCATATCCGTACGACGACAAAGGTCATCGTGATTTCCTCGATCCAGCCCCACTCGCCTTCGACCACGACGGCATCCTCGAGCCGGATCGGTTGCGTCAGCGCAATCTGCACGCCGGCAATGAGGTTACTGAGCGCCGGACGCGCAGCCAGACCGAGCGCAAGGCCCGCGATCCCTGCCGAGGCGAACAGGCTAATGCCGATATTGCGGATGGCGGGGATTGACATCAGCACCCCGGCAATCGCCGCAACTATGACCGCGAAGATCGCAATGCGCCCGAGGACGCGAATCTGCGTCTGTATTCGTCGTGCTTCAAGGTTGTCGGAATGCTTGATGGAGTGTGTAGCGACGACATGATCGACGAAACCGTGCACGATGCCGACGGCGACCCAGGCCGACAACGCGATCGACAGCACGGATAGCAGACGCGGCAGGTGCACGACAATGCCGTCGTCCGTATCGATGCCGGAAACCGCCATTGACATGGCGAGTACCGGGAGTAATAGGTACAACGCCTTCCTGCAACGGTCGATCACGGCAGCCGCCAGCCGGGGTTCTGCTGATGAGGCGAGCCGCCGGCCGGCAAAGGAAACCATTGTCGAGACCGCAAGACCCACGGTGGCAAAGGCCGCGAGGGCGCCTGCGTCGCCGATGGTGAGACCGACACGGTCGGCGAGGACTTCAGAGACGGATGACATCACATTGCTGTCGATAATGAACCATTGACAGCCTCAATGCCACGCGCCCTGAGCGTGCCCGCCAGCAGGGGTCAGGCGGCGATTCCCGTGAGGCTGTCGATCGCCTTGCGCGCTGAAGCGAGGCTCTCCCGCATTACGTCATCCCCCATCGCCAGGCCTTCGGCCAGGACGAAACGAATATCCGAAAGTCCGATAAAGCCGAGGAACTGCTCCAGGTAGGGCCGCTGGGTATCCGCCTCACCCGGATAGCGTCCGCCGCGCGTGATGAACACGTAGGTACGTTTCCCCTGTAGCAAGCCTTCCGGACCGTCCGGCGTATAGCGAAACGTGGTACCGGCTCGTGCGATGTGATCGAAGTAGTTGCGAAGTGTTGCGGGTACGCTGAAGTTATACATGGGCACAGCCAGAGCGATGACATCAGCCGTTTCGAGTTCGGCGACGAGTTCGTCAGAAAGCGCCACCTCGGCGCGCTGGGCTTCGCTGCGGTCTACCGGTTTCGTATTGAACGCCAGGTATCGCTCTGCGGTCAGCTGCGGGACCGAGCCGGGCGTGAGCTCGCGTGTCACGACCCGGCCGTCCGGGTTCTCGCTGCGCCAGTTCTGAACGAAGTGATCGGCAAGACGCGCCGATGCGGAATCGGCACCGAAGAGGCTGGCACGAATATTAAGGAGAGTTTGCATGTCCGGGCTCCCGTGAAGCGGTTTGGCCGCCGTGCGGCAATGAGCCTATTAAACGATTGACGAATTAGATAAAAAAGCGCAAATTTTCGCTTTCTATTATCGATTTATTCAATAAGATGCGTATAAGCCTCGAACAGTGGCGGGCACTGGTCGCCGTGGTGGACGCAGGCGGCTACGCGCAAGCCGGCGCCGTCCTGAACAAAAGCCAGTCGACCGTCAGCTATGCGCTTCAAAAGCTCGAAGCACAACTGGGCCTCAAGGTGCTGGTCGTGTCCGGGCGGAAGGCGGTGCTGACGCCCGCCGGCCGCATACTGTGCGACCGGGCCCGGCTATTGATCGATGATGCCGGCGCTCTCGAACGCGCCGCACAGCGGACGTCGGCGGGCTGGGAAGCGGAAATCTGGCTCGCGATCGAGATACTTTTTCCGACCTGGCTGCTACTGGCCTGCCTCGACAGCTTCAGCCGGGAAAGCCCGCACACGCACGTCGAACTCCTCGAGACCGTACTGGATGGCACGCCGGAAGCCCTCACCAATGGGCGCGCAGACCTCGGCATTTCGCCGCGCATACCGCCGAACTTTACTGGCGAACCGCTGATGCCGGTCCGTTTCCTTCTGGTCGCCCACCCCGGTCACCCGCTCCACAGCCTGAAACGGGAGCTCACGATGCGGGATCTCCGCAAGCACCGCCACATCCTCGTGCGGGATACCGGGACGCAGCGCGATGCGAAACCCGAAACCCTGCAGGTCGCCCAGCGCTGGACCGTCACGAATATGGCAACGTCGATCGGTGCCGTCTGCCGCGGGTACGGCTTCGCGTGGTTCCCCGAGGACAAGATTCGCAGGGAACTCGACGAAGGTATCCTCCGGCCTTTGCGCATGAAGGGGGGCGGCGAACGCCACTTGCAGCTGTACCTGGTTTTCGGCGACCAGGACCTGCCTGGTCCGGGTGTCCGGCGGCTTGCGGAAATCGTTCGCGCGCAGGTGGCCACGGCGTGCCGCGGGCACACGCTGTCGTGAGGCATCGCGATCAGGCGTCGGCGTAGTCCTTTACGACATATCGGTTCTTCCCGGTTTCTTTCACTGCATACATCAGGCGGTCAGCGCGCCCTACGACCGCGTCGGCCGGAGGCTCGCCTTGCGTGACCGTGACCGCCCCGATGCTGCAGCTCACGCCGCCCGCCAGCGTTCCGCCGGACTTCAGCTCTCGCGAAAGTTTGCCGAGAAAGGTTTCCGCGCCTGCGCGATCCGTTGAAGGCAGTATGAGTGCAAACTCGTCGCCGCCGAGTCGGCCGGCCGAGTCAGAGTGTCGAATTGCAGAGCTCATGCGCGCCGCCACGCGCTGAAGTTGCCGATCGCCGGCAAGGTGACCATCGCTGTCGTTGACTGCCTTGAAATTGTCGAGATCGATGTACACCACCGTCAGTGTGCTGCGGCTCCGCGCATTGAGGGCGAGGTCGTGCGTCAGTTGTTCCATGAACGCGCGGGAGTTGAGAAGGCCTGTAAGATTGTCGGTGCGAGCCATACGGGTCTCTTCGGCGAGGCGGTCACGAAGCGTCGACAGCAGCAGGCTGATGACCAGGAAAAACAGGAACCGTACCCAGGCGTTCCAGACCGGTATCAGGGGGTGATCATAAACCGGCGCTACCTGCGCCTCGACGACGTACCAGGTGATGCTCGCAAGAAAGGACAGCCAGATGCCCCAGTATTTTCCCGCGTACCACGCGACAAAGCCGACGGGCACGAGGTAGAACACGCTGAACGAGATCTGGAAACCGGTAAGGAAGTCGAGTATCGCGACCACGACCAGCACGGCCAACGCGAGAGGCACGGTGAGAGCCGGCGCTGCGTTCACTGCGTTGCGAATAGACGTTAACATGGGGCAGTCGATACATCCGGGCAGAACTACGCCGAGGCAGGGTTCAAGATGGCAGACACATTCCAAGTCTATTTGTTCTGGTCAGGCCACCTCCTGGGCGCAATCCTACTGGCATTGCCCACGGCATGGAACCGTGAGACCGGTAGCCAGAGTGTAGGACTGCGTACCTTTCCACTGGTGGCGCTGGGCGCGTGTGCGTACGTGTTGATCGGTCATGCGTTTGCGGCTGGAAGCCCGGATCCAATGGCCCGCATCCTCCAGGGACTTATGACAGGCGTTGGCTTCGTCGGCGGGGGTGCCATACTTAAGCATGACGACTACGTGTCGGGCACCGCCAGCGCCGCGTCGATCTGGATAATGGGCGCACTGGGGGCAGCGGTCGGGTTCGGCTACTGGCCACTCGCAATCCTGCTCAGCGTACTGAACTTCATGTTGATCTATGTGCTGGGCAAACTGAAACCGGTCGCCAGCGGCGGCGGGAACTGAGAATAAACGTGGAAACAGGAGACACGATGCAGCTGGGTATGGTGGGCCTTGGCCGGATGGGAGCCAACATGACGCGCCGACTTCGCGCGGGCGGGATTGCCGTTGTGGGTTTCGACCGGAATCCAGGCGCACTCGAAACCCTGGTTGCGGATTGTTCCATGGTCCCTGCCCTCTCCCTCAACGAACTCGTCGACAAACTTTCGCCGCCCCGCAGTGTCTGGCTGATGTTGCCGGCGGGCGAAATCACGGAGGCAGCCATTGCCGAGCTCTCGTTTCTGATGGCGCCCGGCGACATCCTCGTCGACGGCGGGAATGCGAACTACAAGGATTCTGTACGGCGCGGCGCGACGCTTGCCTTGAGGCAGATCGAGTTCATTGATGCGGGCGTCTCAGGCGGCGTCTGGGGGCTCGAGAACGGTTACGCGCTCATGCTGGGAGGATCCGGGTCCGCGCTCCGGCAACTGGATACCGTCGTCCGGACGCTCGCCCCCGCACCTGACCGGGGCTGGGTCCACACCGGGCCTTCAGGCAGCGGTCACTTCGTAAAGATGATCCACAACGGTATCGAGTACGGGATGATGCAGTCCTATGCCGAGGGCCTCGCCCTGTTGCACGGACGTGGCGACTGGAATCTCGATCTCGCGGCTATAACCGAATCGTGGCGTCACGGCAGCGTAATCCAGAGCTGGCTGCTCGACCTTACCGCCGGGTTCCTGGCTCGGGACCAGGACCTCGCCGCGATCGAGCCCTTCGTTGCCGACTCTGGCGAAGGGCGCTGGACCGCCATTGAAGCCATCGAACAGGGCGTATCGGCACCTGTGATCATTGCAGCGCTTATGTCCCGGTTCGCGAGTCGTGACGGGCAGGACTACTCCGCGCGTTTGCTCGCCATGATGCGCCAGGCGTTCGGCGGACACGCGACACTACCTGCCTCTGGCGAATGAGCCTTCGTGAATTGATCTTCGAGGTTTGTCAGCGCGACACAAACCGTAACCGCTCATGTCGTTTCGTCCGAGGATTCCGGAACACTTCCCGTGATCAGGCGCGCGCCGCGACCGTAAGTCAGGTATTGACGCAACCAGCTCAGCGCAACCACCACGGGACTGTGCACGCCGATCAGGAAATAGACATGGCCAATGCCCCAGATCCACCAGGCTATAAATCCGCGCAGTCGCAAGACCGGCGTCTCAATCACCGCTGACTTGCGTCCAATCGTCGCGAAGTTGCCGAGGTCGCGATAGCGAAAAGGCCCGGGCGCGCGTCGTCCATCCACAGCGCTGCAGAGCCAGCCCGCTACGTAACGGCCCTGCTGCTTTGCGGCAGGGGCCACTCCCGGCACCGCCCGTCCGGCGG
>JBGTLY010000313.1:0-14625 GCA_041743865.1 Woeseiaceae bacterium | reverse complement strand
GCGCTCGAGGAAGAACTGGCGCTGCTGCGAATGGATCGGGACGAGCGTCTTGCTGCAGCCGCACAACGTCGCCTGCGCGCCGAGCGTGACCGCGAGCGCCTCCGTCGCGAGCTCCTCGCACTGGGCGCTGAAATGACGAGCGCAGTGACCGCCCCCGCGCCAGGGAGCGCCGGTGCCGTGATGGTGAGCGAGGGGTCTGCCGTCCACTCCGGTCAGCTCCTGTTGCAGCTGTTCGAACCGGAAAGCGAATTGCTCGCCTACCTCTATATCAGCGCGGACGACCATGGCAGGGTCCGACGCGGACAGGCGGTTGAGCTCAGGCTGCACGCGTACCCGTATCAGCTGTACGGCACACTTGCGGCAACCATCATCGATGTCGCGTCCATGCCCGTGCCCGCTTCGAGCCTGACCTTTGCGCCGGACGTGCGCGGGTCGGTGTACGAATTGCGCGCCCGCCTCGATCACGATCGACACGCATCCGGGTGGCCCGCCCTGGGTCCCGGTGCGCGCTTTTCCGCAGATCTGGTGACGGCGCGCTGGCCGCTTCACCGCTGGCTGCTTCGTGGCGGACGCCCGGTGGGCTGAGCGATGCGGCGCATAAATGCGGTGCGGCAGTCGGAGACCAGCGAATGCGGCCTCGCCGCACTGACCATGGTAGCGCAGGGTCTCGGGCACGACATTGACCTCAGCTGGACCCGGCGGCGGTTCCCGGCGTCACTGCGCCAGCCGGACCTGGCCTCCATTCTGGCGATGGCGCGGAGCCTCGGCCTTGACGCGCGGCCAGTGAAAGTGGACGTCAAAGACCTCAGACGTTTGCGGCTGCCGGCGATCCTGCACTGGGAACTGCGCCATTTCGTGGTGTTGACGCGGGCGGGACGCTGCCGCTTTGATATCTGTGATCCGGCCGCTGGCCGGCGGCGCCTGAGCGCTGAGGAGCTCAGCCGCTGCTTTACCGGTGTGGCCGTCGAGTTTGCACGGTCCATGAACTTCGAGGCGGCGCGAGGCCGCCAGCGGCTGCGCCTCGTCGATCTGGTTGCCGCGTTCCGGGGGCTCGGGCACTACCTCGCTGTAATGTTGGCGCTGCTGGTTGCGACGCAGCTGCTCGCTCTCGCGGTTCCGGTTGGGACGCAGCTCCTCGTTGACGAGATCGTGCGGGGACAGGACAGGCCATGGCTCTATTCAGTGGTCGCCGGACTCGGCTGCGTAATGCTTGCTGCATTGATTCTCGATACGCTGCGCCAACGCTACGGCCTCTTCACCGGCATCCGCGTATCGGTCGATAGCGCATCCGCAATGGTGCGCCATGTGTTTGGCCTACCGGTGCCCGTCCTCGAGCGACGTACCATCGCCGATACCTTGTCCCGCATCGATTCGCTGCAGCCCATCCAGAAAGTGCTCACTGATACCTCGCTGACAGCCGTCGTGCAGGCCGTGACGTTCGCATTGACGTTTGCGCTGATGGTGTTCTACAGCCCGTTGTTGGCGTCGCTGTCGCTGGCGGCACTGGTCGCCAGCGTATCAGTGCAGGCGGCTCTGATGCCGCAGACAAGGTCGCGCAACCTTGACGGCGTAATCGCCCAGGCCGAGGCGCGGCAATCCTTGCTCGAATCCCTGGCGGCGGCGCCCTCGGTCCACGCTTTTGGCCTGCAGGGGCGACGCGAGGGACACTGGCTGAAGGCATTCGTCGAAGCCAGCAATGCGCGGGCGGACCAGGGCAGGCTCGCCATCGTCGCCGCCGCCGCGAGAGGGATCATAGGCATCGTCGACCAGCTGGCGTTCCTTGCCCTGGGCGTCATCGCGATCGGCAACAACAGCATGACGCTGGGGGTCCTCTTTGCATTCGTCAGTTTGCGCGGGCGACTTGCCGCGGCGTTCGGGGTACTCACTGCCGCCGGACACGAAATGTACCTGCTGCGCAACCACCTGGACCGCGTTGGTGACCTGCTGGCTGAGCCCCTGCCTGCGGCGCCTGTGCCCTGCGCTTTGCGCGCACGACCGGATGGCCGGATCGAGTGCGAGAACCTTTCCTTCGCATGGTACGGCAGCACGTCCCTGATCACCGGGTTCCACTGTGAGATCGAAGCGGGCGAGCGCGTGGTTCTCTGCGGGCCGTCCGGCATAGGGAAAACGACACTGCTGCGGCTCCTTGCCCTGGAGTTGGAACCGACAGGCGGTAACGTAGTGTTTGACCGGTGGGACGCGAGGCTCTGGGATCAGGACTGGCTTCGGCAACACTGGGCGGTGGTACGACAGTCGGACCGGCTGTTCACCGGCACGGTTGCCGACAATATCACGGGATTTTCGCCGAGCCCCGATGCTTGCCGCATCCGGCGCGCAGCAGAGCTCGCTGCGATCTGGGACGAGCTCTTGTCCCTGCCCATGCGTCTCGAGACGCCGGTGGCGGACGGCGGTGCAGGTCTGTCGGGTGGCCAGGTGCAGCGCCTGCTGCTCGCCCGCGCCTTATATCGCGAACCTCGCGTGTTGTTCCTCGATGAGGCAACGAGCCAGCTCGATCAGCGCACCGAACGGCGCGTGTTGGTTAACCTCGCGGGATTAGGCATGACGATCGTGAGTGTGGCGCACGGTGCGGAGGCACTGCGGCTTTGCGGCCGGCCTATACACCTCGTGCGGCGGCAACATGGTAAAACCGCCAAGACGCTTTCATAATGCGGCTTCCGCACAGTACCGGGGACCCGCATGGCCGACGCCGAACGCCTGCTTTTTACGAATGCCCGATTGATCAACGAGGGCAGCGTGCGTGATGCCGACCTGCTGGTCGAGGGCGAACGCATTGCGAAGATAGCGGGTTCGATTCCAGCGGATGGAGTTACGCAGGTCATCGACGCGGGCGGGCGGTTCCTGATGCCCGGGATGATCGACGACCAGGTGCATTTCAGGGAGCCCGGGCTCACGCACAAGGGCGACCTCGCAAGCGAATCGGCGGCGGCCGTCGCCGGCGGCATCACGAGCTTTTTCGATATGCCGAATGTCAATCCGCTGACGGTGACGCGTGCAGCGCTGGCCGACAAGTACCGGATTGCGAGTGGACGATGCCGCGGCAACTTCGGTTTCTACCTGGGCGCGACCAATGACAACATCGAGGAGATAAAGGCGCTCGAACCAGGCGAGGCCGCCGGTATCAAGACGTTCATGGGAGCTTCGACTGGCAATATGCTGGTCGACAACCCGGCGACGCTCGAGAAAATCTTCGCCCATGCACCGGTGATCGTCGTTACTCACTGCGAGGATTCACCGACTATCTGGGCGAACGAGGCCGTAGCGCGCGCACGCTATGGCGAAAACGTACCGTTCAGCGAACATCCGACCATTCGCTCGGCAGAAGCCTGCCTGGTTTCCTCGACCCTCGCCGTAGACCTTGCCCGGCGTCACGACGCGCTCCTGCACGTCCTGCACCTTACCACCGCGATCGAAATGGGCCTGTTTTCGCCGGCGCCGAGGTCCGAGAAGCGTATTACGGCTGAAGTCTGCGTCCATCACCTGTGGTTCGACGAAAGTCGCTACGCCGACCTCGGTTCAGCAATCAAGTGCAACCCTGCCATCAAGCGCACAGAGGACCGCGACGCACTGATTGCCGCTGTCAGGGACGGCCGGATCGATATCATTGCGACCGACCACGCGCCGCACACCAGGGAGGAAAAGGCGGCAAGTTATTTCAAGGCGCCGGCGGGGCTGCCGCTCGTGCAGCACGCATTGCTGGTGCTTTTCGACCTTGCAGCCGGTGGCAGGATGACGCCCGAACTTATCGTGGAAAGGGCATGCCACGCGCCCGCCGATATCTTCGGCATTCCCGACCGGGGTTACCTGCGGGAGGGCGCCTTCGCCGACCTCGTTCTGATCGATCCGGACGGCCGGTCTGTGGTGACCGAAGCCAGCCTGCTCAGCAAGTGCGGCTGGTCGCCATTCACCGGGCATGTTTTCTCCGCCTCCATCGACACCACGGTGGTGAACGGGACGATCGTCTACAGGCATGGAGAATTGTCCGGCGCTGTCCCCGGCCGGCGGCTTGAATTCACGCGTAAACGCTGAACCCACACATCGCCAGACGGGCAAACCGGCCATTACCGGTGCGCTCGAGGCAAGTGTTTACTTTCCGTGCGATCCCGCTATGCTAGCGCCCAACAAGGGATCAGACCGCAAGAGCGGAGCCTGTTGCGGTAGTGGAATGAAGCCGACCGATACCTCGAATCCCGACTACTTTCACCGGGTAGTCGACTGCCAGTGGGCCTGCCCGGCGCACACCGATGTTCCCGAATATATTCGCCTGATCGCTCAGGGCCGTTTCGGCGACGCGTACATCGAAAACCGGAAATCGAACGTATTTCCCGGCATTCTCGGCCGGGTATGCGACCGGCCCTGCGAACCGGCGTGTCGCCGCGGCCGCGTGGAAGACAAGCCCGTGGCAATTTGCCGGCTGAAACGAGTGGCGGCCGACCATCGCGAAGACATCACCGCCCGGCTGCCGAAGCCTCCGACGCACGGCAACGGGAAGAAGGTTGCCCTGATCGGCGCCGGCTGCGCTTCCCTTGCCGTTGCGAATGATCTGTGCCCGCTTGGCTACGACGTCACCGTCTTCGAAGCGCTGGGAACGACGGGCGGCCTGATGCGCACGAACATCCCGCGGTTTCGACTGCCCCCGGCGGTCCTTGACGAGGAGATCGGATACATCACTGGCATGGGCGTCGATCTCAGGCTCAATCACCCCATCGATAGCCTGCGGGACCTCCTGGACAGCGGTGTTTACGATGCCGTCTTCGTCGGTACCGGTGCGCCGCGCGGCAAGGATCTCGAGATCCCGGGCCGCCGTGACTCCGACCGGATTCACATCGGTATCGACTGGCTGGAATCGGTCGCGTTCGAGCACATCGAGTCGATCGGCGAACGCGTTCTCATCATCGGCGTTGGTAACACGGCAATGGATTGCTGCCGGACGTCGCTTCGGCTGGGCGCTAAAAACGTCAAGGTCATGGCACGCAAGCCGCGCGGATATTTCAAAGCCTCCGAGTGGGAACTTGAGGACGCCGAGGAAGAACAGGTGGAGATCGTCGTCAACCATGCGCCCAAGGCGTTTCTCATGGAGAACGGCCAGCTGACCGGCATGCGTTTCGAGGTCATCGAGTACAACGTCGATGCGCAAGGCCGCATCGACCGCGGCCGGGTCGTGGACGAAGTGACGATTCCCTGCGACGACGTCATCCTTGCGATCGGCCAGGACAATGCGTTTCCATGGATTGAGCGGGACATAGGCATCGAGTTCAACGAGTGGGACTGCCCCGTCGTCGATGAGAAGACAATGATGTGTTCCCGGGAAGGTGTTTTCTTCGGCGGGGATTCGGCCTTTGGGCCCATGAATATCATCTGGGCCGTTGCACACGCCCACGAGGCAGCGATATCGATTCACCGCTATTGTCACGGCGAAGACCTCAACGACCGCCTGCCGGACGGCATGACTCTTTCGAGCCAGAAGATGGGCATCCACGAGTGGAGCTACTCGAACGACTACGATCCGGCGATCCGGCGCCTGATGCCGCATGTCGATCTCAAGCAGCGCTTCAAGAAACTGGATATCGAGGTGGAACTGGGCTTCACCGCGGAGCAGACGCTGAAGGAAGTCGAGCGTTGTCTCAATTGCGATATACAGACCGTATTCACCGCGAGCCTGTGCATCGAGTGCGATGCCTGTATCGATATCTGCCCAGTGGACTGCCTGACGATGACCGCGAATGGCACGGAAGCCCAGTTGCGAGAACGCCTTTCCGCGCCGGCGACGAATGTCGACCAACCGCTCTACGTTTCTGCCGACCTGCCGCATACCGGGCGCGTCATGGTCAAAGACGAGGACATCTGCGTGCACTGCGGCCTATGCGCGGAGCGCTGCCCGACCGGTGCATGGGACATGCAGAAGTCAACCATCCTCCTGTCTTATGCCAAAGACCAGGACCTCACCCAAAAGGCCAGGACGAGTTCCGCCGCCTGATCAGGGATTGCCGTGGCAACCGTCAATGATGTCGTAATCAAGATTGCCACAGTGAATGGCACTGGGTCGGCCAGCGCCAACAGTCTGCTGCGCAAGGCCATTTTCCGGATGGGTGTGCCTGTGGTCGGCAAGAACTACTTCCCCTCGAACATCCAGGGGCTGCCGACCTGGTACGAGATTCGCGTTACCGGGCACGGCTACCAGTCCCGATCGGACCGGCTGGACCTCATGGTTGCAATGAACGCGCAGACCTATGCCCAGGACATGTCCGATGTGACGTCAGGCGGCTGGCTGATCTACGACTCCACGTGGCCGCGCAGCAAGTTGCTCGACCGGAAGGATATCGCTGTTCTCGGGGTCCCGCTGTCCCGGATGTGCAACGAGGCTTTCGAAGGCGCCCGCGCGCGCATCCTGATGAAGAATATCGGCTATGTCGGCGTGGTCGCCGCGCTGCTCGATCTCGACCTCCGAATCATCACGGAGCTGCTCGCGGAAACCTTCGGTGACAAGCAGAGCCTGATCGATTCGAATATGCAGGCCATCCGCCTGGGATACGACTACGCGACCGCGAATTTTGCGTGTCCATTGCCGAGTAAGGTCGTGCCCCTGGACAAGACTCGCGGCCATATCGTGATTGACGGTAACACCGCGGCCGGGCTCGGGTGCATGTACGCCGGCGCCACCGTCGGCGCCTGGTACCCGATTACCCCATCTACATCGCTGATGGATTCATTTCATGCCTTCTGCCGCAGGTACCGGGTCGACCCGGAAACCGGGAAGCACCGTTACTGTGTCATGCAGGCTGAAGACGAACTCGCAGCGATCGGCATGGTGCTCGGTGCAAGCTGGAATGGCGCGCGCGCTTTTACGCCGACCAGCGGCCCGGGTATCTCGCTAATGAGTGAATTTCTGGGTTTCGCCTACTACGCTGAAATCCCCGCCGTCATCTTCAATGTCCAGCGCACCGGCCCGTCGACCGGAATGCCGACACGTACGCAGCAGGCCGACATCATCGCCTGCGCTTATGCGTCGCACGGCGATACGAAGCATGTCCTGCTGTTTCCGGCGGATCCGGGTGAGTGCTTCCATATGGCCGTGCAGTCGTTCGATTTTGCCGAACGGCTGCAGACCCCCATCATGGTGCTGTCCGATCTGGACATCGGCATGAACGACTGGATGATTCCGGCGTTCACATGGGACGACAGCTATGTGCCGGACCGTGGAAAGGTCCTTAGTGCGTCCGACCTCGAGGAAATGGAGAAATTCTACCGTTACCTCGACGTGGACGGAGACGGCATCCCGTACCGTACCTTGCCCGGCGTACACCCGAAGGGCGCGTACTTTACTCGCGGTTCAGGCCATACGAAGTACGGCGGCTACACGGAAGACGCCAAGGCATACCAGGATGTCGTCGACCGACTTCTCGTCAAATGGGAAACCGCTCGCGACCTGCTGCCGGCCGCGGACATTCGCTATTCCAGGTTCAATTCTGCCGCGATCCTGACGGTTGGCAGCGGAAATGCAGCCTGCGTGGAGGCACTCGATCGTCTTTCTGCGCAGGACATAAAGCTGAACTACTGCCGGGTCAAGGCGTTTCCCTTCGGCAGTGATGTGCGTGAATTCATCGAAAAGCACGACGTCGTGTACGTCGTAGAGCAGAACAGAGACGCACAATTGCGGACCCTGCTGATACTGGACGCCGGCGCGGACCCGCGTAAGTTCGTGTCGCTCCTTCACTACAACGGGATACCAATCAATGCCGGCTTCGTCGTTTCCGCGATTCTGGAACAATTGTCCCGAGGACGTGCCGCATGAGTTATATCGGTAAGCCGAAAGTCGCCCATCCGGGTATGCCGAAAAACTCGCTCGGCCTTACTGCCCGCGACTATGAGGGTACCGTCTCCACGCTTTGCGCCGGGTGTGGTCACGATTCCGTTACTGCCGCGATTATCCAGGCAGTCTTCGAACTCAACATCGAGCCGCACAAGCTGGCGAAGATGAGCGGCATCGGATGTTCGTCGAAAACCCCCGCTTATTTCGTGAGTCAGTCGCACGGGTTTAATTCTGTGCACGGCCGCATGCCATCCGTAACGACGGGCGCAAATGCCGCGAACCGCGACCTGACCTACATCGGCGTCTCCGGCGATGGCGATTCGCTTTCGATCGGTGTAGGCCAGTTTGTGCACGCAATACGGCGCAACCTGAACATGTGTTACATCATTGAGAACAATGGCGTATACGGACTGACCAAGGGCCAGTTTTCCGCCTCTGCGGATATCGGAAGCAGGCCGAAGAAAGGCCAGCCGAACCAACAGGAACCCATCGATCCGGTGAGTACGGCGCTGAGTCTGGGTTGCACTTACATAGCGCGGAGTTTCTCAGGCGACAAAGAGCAGCTCGTTCCGCTGATCCAGGGCGCGCTGAAACATCCCGGATTTGCACTCGTCGATGTCATCAGTCCGTGCGTTACGTTCAACGACCATGAAGGGTCGACGAAAAGCTACAAGCATACGCGACAGTTTTATCATCACGTCGTCGACATCGACTATGTCCCGCCTGCGGCGGAGATCAGGGCCGCGTATGCCGGTGGCGAGGCGATGCCTGTGGAACTTCACGACGGCAGCCGGATTGTCTTGCGTAAGGTCGATGAACGTTACGACCCGACGAGCCGTGCGAAAGCCTTCCGGTATTTGCGTGAACATTTCAACGCGGGCGAGATCACGACCGGCCTTCTTTACATCGATGAGACCCGGAAGGAGATGAATGATCTCATGGGTAACGTCGACACACCTCTGGCGCAACTCCCGCTTGAAACGCTCAATCCGGGCTCTGCGGAGCTCGCCGAGATATTGAAAAACTATGCGTAAAGATGACTGACAGCCGGCAATTTGCGGCGGGAGAAGGTGCATGCAAATTGATCGTCGTGTTTTGTTGCAAGCAGGATTACTCGGCGCAATCGCCGCAGCCGGAGCAGTACCGACGCCGTCAATGGGCAAAGCGGTAAGCTCGAGCAAACAGCCACTTGACATACTGGTACTCGGCGGGACCGGGTTCATAGGCCCCCACATGGTGCGGGAAGCCCTGAGGCGCGGGCACAAGCTCACACTGTTCAACCGCGGCCGAACGAACGACACGTTGTTCCGCGACCTTGAAACCATCCATGGCGATCGCGCCGGAGACCTGGGCGGGCTCAGGAACCGGAACTGGGATGCCGTAATAGACAACTCGGGCTACGTGCCGAGCCATGTCGGGAATTCGGCGAAACTGCTGTCACCGAACGTCGGTCGCTACTTGTTCATATCGACAGTCGCGGTTTACGAGAAGTTCGACAGGCTGAACGAGGTCGATGCCCCGCTTGCCACAATCGACGATGAATCGATTGAAGAGGTCAACGGAGAGACCTACGGACCGTTGAAGGCGTTGTGCGAAAAGCGGGCGGCCGCGGAAATAGACGCCGACCGCCTGACAATCGTCAGGCCCACCTATATCTGCGGTCCGGGCGATCACACGGATCGTTTCACCTGGTACCCGGTGCGCACACGCCGAGGCGGACCGATGCTTTGGCCCGGCGGGCCCGACGCGACCATGCAGATCATCGATGTGCGCGACCTCGCCAACTTCGTCATCGACTGCCTGGATGAGGAGACTGCGGGTACCTTCAATGCGGTGAACCCCATCGGCTCCTATACGTTCGGCGAACTTCTCGAGGACTGCCAGGGCGTCACCGGACAGACGGTGCAGCCGGTCTGGGTCGACGACGCCTTCATCGCTACACACGATCTCGGGGGTTCGCTGCCCATCTATCGCCCCGGCGAGGGGTCGGCGGGCGTCGGGTTCACCGGCAGGACGGCATACGAGGCCGGCCTCAGAATCCGGCCGGAGCGGGAGACGGTTCGCGACCTGCTGGAATGGTGGGATTCGCAGCCGGCCGAACGGCATGCCTCCGCACAATTCGCCCTGACGCCGGTGCGGGAGGCGGAACTGGTCGAGCTGTACAAGAAATAAAATATAAAAATCAATAGCATACGATCTCTGCATCCAAAGGTCTTCTGACGGGCATCTGATGAGTGGATGCCGGCACCCGGCGATTGAAGGAGATTTTCAGGTGGCAGAAGAAATATTCATCCCGTTGACGATGTTCGTCGGCATCACCGTCGTGCTGAGCCTGTATTTTTGGTTTCGGTACCGGAGTCGTTTTGACATGCAGGAAACGATCCGGCTGGCGCTCGATAAGGGGCACGAACTGAGTCCGGAAATCATTGACCGGCTGGGGCACCCGAAAGCGCCGAAGGACAGGGACTTCCGGCTCGCACTGATCTGGCTGGCGCTCGCCGTAGGGCTCGCGCTGTGCGGCGTTGCCGTCCCTGATCCCGAGGGGCAGGCCTTGCGCGGTATCCTGGCCGGAGCAGCATTTCCATTCTCACTCGGCGTGGCCTACCTCATCATGTGGCGCTTCGCGAGCAGGGGTTAGAGACCGTACGCGATGATCGCTGCATTGTCAGCGGCGGGCGATGGTGTAGAGCACCGCCTGATCGCCCGGGTCCTGGCGAGCCAGGATCCGGCGGCTTTCGGTGAACTCGTGCGCCGGCACCAGTCACAGGTGCGAAATTTTTTACGGCGCCTGTGCAGTGACTGCGCACTGGCGGATGACCTTGCCCAGGACACGTTTCTCAGGGCCTGGGACAAACTGGACAGCTTTTCGGGTAAAGGATCGTTCATCGGCTGGCTGCTGAAAATTGCTTACACGACCTTCCTGCAGTCGCGGCGCAAGTCGAAGCGCTATGCCGAGGTGCTCGAGGAAGCCGGACACCTCGCCGATACCGAATCGCGATCGGTGACGGTGGAATCCGCCGAGTTGGCAGACCTGGGAAAGCTGTTGGCCGCCCTGACGGACGACGAGAAAGCCATCATGGTGATGTCGTACGCCTGCGGGCTGTCACACCGTGAAATAAGTGAGGCGACCGGCCAACCGGTGGGAACCGTTAAATCGATATTGTTTCGTGGGAAGGAAAAGATCAGGACTCGATTTGAAATCCAAGATCATCAACATGGCTGAATACTTTAAGGACGCGGAGGATCTGATGCTCGAGGCTCTGTTTGCGCCCGAGCCGATCGCGGATGACGGCTTCAGCGGTCAGATCGTGCGACGGATCCGGCAGCGGCTCTGGTTGCGCCGCTTGTGCATAACGACGGCGCTCTTGCTGGGCTGCTCTGTTGCCTTGCAACCTACTCTCGCGCTGACCGGCTTCATCGTGCACGTGCTCGAAAATTTTCCGGGCGTGCTCGGTATCTCGCTGGACGCCGTGCCGTCGATTACGATGCTTGCCGGCGGCGGCGCGCTGTTTCTACTGACTTTCGTCGGTTTGCGATTGCTCGAGGATTGAACCGGCGGCGGGCGAGGTCCGTTGCCGAACAAAGCCACGAGATCGTCGAGCCCGTCATTGTCTTGCAGCAATGCGTCGGTTACATTCGACCGATGACTTTGCGCGATCAAGTCGAGGCACTGCTGCCCAGCTGGGAACGCTGGTATCCGAGCCTGTTTGATGCAGCATTGGATCTCGGCATCATCAAGGCCGAGGTGTGCGATCCGGGTTCTCTCCTCCTCAGCAGCCGGCACCAGAAAGTCCGGCAGCAAGCCGAAGATGCGCATCGCGAGAAGTGGGGCGGGGACGCGCAGGAATAGGCTTGGCAAGCAATGACATTTGACATCGATGCGGTGCGGGCCGAGTTTCCTGCGCTGTCGCTACGCGACGGCGGCACGCCACGTTGCTACTTCGATAACCCGGCCGGGACGCAGGTCCCCTCTCGTGTTGCCGATGCCGTGCGCAGTTGCCTGCTCGAGGCTAACGCCAACGTCGGCGGCCTCTTCGAATCGTCGCGACGCGCTGACGCGCTGGTCGCCGGTGCCCGGTCGGCACTGGCCGACTTCCTCAACGCACCCAGTGACGACGAGATCATATTCGGGCAGAACATGACATCCTTGACGTTCCACCTGTCGCGCTCGATAGGACGTGCACTGCAGGCGGGCGACGAGATCATCGTGACGCGCATGGATCATGACGCCAATGTGTACCCGTGGCTCCTGATGGCGCGCGATCACGGCCTCGAGGTGCGCTGGCTTCCGTTCGACTGCAGCAGCTTCGAGTTTGATCTCGCCGACCTCGAGGCATTGCTGAGTGATCGTACGCGCCTGGTCTGTGTCGCCGGGGCCAGCAACCTGCTCGGTACATTGAATGACGTGGCGGCGATCAGTCGCCTGGCGTCGGCTGCGGGGGCGTGGACTTATGTCGACGCCGTGCAGTCGGTGCCGCACGTACCGACGGACGTACAGGCCATTCGCTGCGATTTCCTGGTGTGTTCTGCGTACAAGTTTTTCGGCCCGCACCAGGGAGTATTGTGGGGCCGCGGGGACTTGTTGGCCGAATTGGAACCGTACAAGGTGCGCCCCGCGCCGGACGCCCTGCCGTGGCGTTTCGAGCCCGGTACCCAGAGCCACGAGGGCATTGCGGGGGTGGCCGCCGCGGTCGACTATTTCGCCTGGATCGGTGAGACGATGGCCGCCCGCACCGAAGGGCCGCTTGCCGGCCGGCGGACACGGCTCACCGCGGCAATGAACTGCCTGTTCGAGTATGAACAGACGCTTGCGGCTCGACTGGTGGACGGCCTCCAGTCCCTTCCCGGCATCACCGTTCAGGGCCCGAGCGCCCGTGACGCACTTATCCGTCGCGTGCCGACCGTGTCGTGCACCCACAGGAAAGCGCGCCCTGCGGATCTCGCAGCGGGGCTTGCGAAGCGGAATATCTTTGTCTGGAGCGGCCACAACTACGCCATCGAGGCGGCCCGGAGCCTGGGGCTGCTCGAGACCGGCGGAGTGTTGCGGATCGGGCCGGTGCACTACAACACGTACGCGGAGATCGACCGTTTCCTCGGCGCCCTCGAGGACTTGTTGCCGGCGTAGATGGGTCCGGAATGCCGAGGGCTGCCACTGAGGCGGCACTCGTTAATGACAGGGGCCGCCATTGCGGCGGCCCCTGCGTTAAGGTGAGATTCGTATCGCGAGCTTGGTCAGAGGATTTGGGAAGGTTTCACCATAATCCGAATAAGACCGGACCGCTTCCGCGATACCTCAATAATCTCACTAGACATGGATCACCTCCTTTAACGTAGTTTGCCCGCGCTCAAGTATGTCGTCCCATGCCCAAAAATCAAGCAGAAAATGTCAGAAAAACATGGGTATGCAAGTGACATTTCGTAAGCTATCCTAACGCGCTGACCGCGTACCATGGCTATTCGCGGCCGGCGCAGCCCGGCAAAAAAAGAAGCGGCGGCATACCCCACACGGGCGTCAGGGGAGATGTGATGCAGGAAACCAATGCCGGCGGGCTAATGGCTGCGGCTCCGGTTGCGGCATCGGACCGGCTGCAGTCCCTGGACGTCATGCGAGGCGTCGCAGTGCTCGGCATCCTCGTCATGAACGTTTATGCGTTCGCCATGCCCTTCGCTGCGTACAGCAATCCGCTCGTGATGGGCGGGCGCGAATGGTACAACCTGGGTACCTGGTTTCTCACGCACGTATTTTTCGACCAGAAGTTCATGAGCATCTTCTCGATGCTGTTCGGTGCGGGCATCGTGCTGATGATGAACCGTATCGAGTCGAAAGGCGCTTCATTCAGAGCCGTCTTTTTTCGGCGACAGTTCTGGTTGCTGGTCATCGGCGCATTGCACGCCTACCTGCTGTGGTTCGGCGACATACTGTTCTTCTACGCCGTCACAGGAATGTTCGTATACCTGTTCCGCAAGCGTTTGCCTCGCACGCTCCTGATTGCGGCAGTCCTGTCGCTTTCGTTCGGCCTGATGCTCGCGCAGGGCACAAACCGGTTCATGGTGGCGCTCGAACAGGAAGCGGCATCATTGGCCGCGGCAAAGGCGTCCGGCACGTTACTGACGGACGAACAGCAGGCAAGCATCGACGACTGGGCGGAAACGCGCCGGATGGTCGCACCGACCGAAGCGGAGATCGAGACGGACGTCCGCACGCATCGTGGAAGTTATCCGGGCATCCTGCAGCATCGGGCACCGGAAGTAGCGATGATGCAACTGCAGGCCTTGCCGTTTTTTATCATCTGGCGCGTCGGGGGGCTGATGTTGATCGGCATGGCACTCATGAAAATGGGCCTCCTGTCGCTGTCGGACCGAGAGGTGCCTGCAGCCAGGCGCATGCTCCTGTGGGGTTACGGGCTCGGACTGCCACTCTCGGTCTACAGTGCCGTAAACGCCCACGCGCACGGATTTGACAGTATCTACATGTTCGGTCCTGGCGGCATACCCAACTATATCGGCAGCATACTGGTGGCATTCGGGCACATGGGGCTGGTCCTATGGCTGCTCGGCAGCGGCAAGCTGACCCGGCTGCTCGGCCGGTGCGGGGCGGTCGGCCGGATGGCCCTGACTCACTACCTCGTGCATTCCCTGGTCATGACGACGATTTTTTACGGATACGGCCTGGGCTTGTACGGCGAGGTCCCGCGACTGGGGCAGCAATTGTTCGTGGCGGGACTGGTCGCGCTGCAACTCGTACTCAGTCCGTGGTGGCTCGCCCGGTTCCGTTTCGGACCGGCCGAATGGGCCTG
>JBGTLY010000312.1:0-19112 GCA_041743865.1 Woeseiaceae bacterium | reverse complement strand
ACTGGCGCGCGCAGGGCGTCGTGCTGGCGAATGGCGGCTTCAGCGAGCCGGTCGTGCCGTCGGCCGCGAAGGCTCTCCCGGGTTCCTTGCAACAATTCACGGTGCGCGATTACAAGAACCCGGCGCAACTGCCTCCCGGCGAGGTGCTTGTCGTTGGCGCATCGGCGACCGGTCTGCAACTCGCTGCCGAGATCCGTCGCGCGGGCCGGACAGTGACGCTCGCGGTGGGCGAGCACGTCCGCATGCCGCGGACGTACCGGGGAAGGGACATCCAGTACTGGCTCGCGCGCACGGGCTTACTCGATGAACGTTACGACGAGGTCGACGACCTGGCTCGGGCGCGCAATGTTCCCTCGCCGCAACTCGTCGGCACGCCGGAACGTGCAACGCTCGACCTCAACGCGCTCTCCGGCGCCGGCGTGCAGCTGGTCGGGCGACTGGCGTGCGTTCGCGATGGCGAGGCGCTGTTCTCGGGCTCCCTGCGCAACGTCTGTGCGCTTGCCGACCTCAAAATGAACCGCCTTCTCGGCACCATCGACGAGTGGGTCGACGGAAACGGCGGGCCGGAAGCAACGCAGGCGGCGGAACGATTCGCGCCCACGCGAGTCTCCGAGCCGCCCTGTCTCCGGATCGATCTTGGAACCGGGCGCATCGGCGCGGTCGTCTGGGCGACCGGGCTGCGCCCGGACCATTCCTGGATCCGTTTGCCGGTGTTCGACCGCAAGGGCCGCCTCCGGCATGACGGGGGCGTCGTCGATGCGCCCGGGCTGTACGTGCTCGGTCTTACGTTTTTGAGGCGTCGCAAGTCGAGCTTCATCCACGGTGCCGAAGACGACTCCCGGGATCTCGTCGCACACCTCGTGGACTATCTTCGGGCGGGGCAGCCGGCATGGCACCGGAATCAGACGGGCTCGACGCCGGTCCCGAGGTAAGCGAGCGACTCGGCTGTGAACCGGCGCGGCTCGCGGCCGATGAGCTGGCAAAGGACGTCGTCCCGCACCACGTTGCCGGCGGCAAGCATTCGAAGCTGGTCGCGGGTCACAGGAAACCACGACCAGCGATCGAAAAGCGACGCCACGATCGACATCAGGGGAATCGGCATCGGCACCATCAGCTTGCGTTTGCCCACAGACGCGGCGATACGCAGGAGCATCGTTTTAAAGCTGAGCGCCTCCGGGCCCCCGAGACGCAATGTCCGGCCGACCGTATCCCGACTGGCAAGAGCGGCGACAAAAGCTTGCGCGACATCCCGGACATGCACCGGCGACAGGCGAACGGAATCCGCCGATGGCCACAGCCCGGTGTGAAACCAGGCCGCCGGCAGCGGCGGACGGATCATTTGCCGATACAGGCGGGTGCTGATGTCTTCGCGTCCGCGCGGATCGCCGAAAATGACCGAAGGACGAAAGATCGTGTAATCCAGACCGCTCTCGAGCAGGGCCTCCTCGGCGGCGTACTTGCTGCGCTGGTAGGGCGTGCCGGACGGCGAAGCGCCATTGGCGCTCATCAGGATGAATCGACCGACACCGAGCTCGACCGCGGCGGCGATGGTCCGCAGCGGGGCGCGATACTGCAACTCATCGAAAGTGATGCCGGAGGCCGGGTCCTCGCGCAAAATCCCGACGTTGTAGATCACGGCCTCGGCCTGCGCCAGCAGGTCCCGTATACGGCGTTCCTGTGACGCGTCCCCTCTCACGATGCGACAGGCACCCGCCTGCGGCACTTTCCCCTCACTGCCGGAGCGCACGAGCAATGCCGGCTGGTGGCCGCGCGCGAGCAGGGCGTCGACGAGGTAGCTGCCGACGAAGCCGGTGCCGCCGATCAGCGCGACGTGCATGACAGGGGGCCGGTGCTTCGAGGGTATGGCAGGATCGGCAGGGGGAAATACATCCTGGAATTCTCGCATCTTCGGTGCCTGCTGGATGTTACGACTTGTAACGCATCAGCCTGCGGCGGCCCGGGGAACGGATCCAACCCCGGCGATGCCCCATCGCAGCCGTAATCGCTGCCGCTCCCGCCCGGCTCCATTTCGGCTGAAACGCGCGTATTCTTCGTCAGGGCGGCACGGCGTAGCCGCCCAAAAGGGGAAGTCGCATGCGAATCCTGACGATCGCCGGCGCGTGGCCGGTGGCAATCCTGCTTCTTTGCAACACCGCCGCAGCGGCTGCGGAGCCGTACACGGCACATACCTTCAGGCTCGCCGCCGGTGAGGCGGCACCTGAAGCAACACTGGACGACGTCGCCTGGTTTGTGGGCGCCTGGGAGGGCGACTGCTTCGACGTGCGCTGCGAAGAGGTGTGGAATCCGCCGTCTGCGGGGACGATGGTCGGTATGTTCAAGCTCTACGGTGACGGCGGTGTCCGCTTTTACGAGCTGATGCTTCTTACCGTCGAGAACGGCACGCTCGTCATGAAGATCAAGCACTTCAATGCCGACTTCTCCGCTTGGGAAGACAAGGCCGACTTCGTGAGTTTTCCCCTGGTCGCGCTGGAACCGGACGCCGTGCACTTCCGCGGACTCAGTTTCTATCGCCGCGGACCCGACGACCTCGATATCTGGATCGCGCTCAAACGAGATGAAGACGTGCGCGAGCATCGGCTGGCGTACCGGCGGGGCTTCTTAGTGGCTGCCCCGGAGTGACGAAGCGGACAGCCGTGCGGCCGCCGAGTGAAGACGCGCGAAGGGAGAGCCCGGGCGTACGATGAGCTGGGTATCCGTCATTCCGCCGCTCGTCGCGATCGCGGTCGTGTTGTGGCGGAAGGAAGTCATCGTTTCGCTCCTGCTCGCGATCTTCACGGCGGAGCTCCTGCAACAGGCCCCGGCCTGGCCGGGACCCTTCCTCGCGGGTGTTGCGACGCTCGAGCGCATCGCGACCGTGTTCACGAGTCTCGACAACGCCCGGCTGTTCCTGTTTATGCTCCTGATTGGCAGCTTGCTGGCACTCATGCGCGAGTCCGGCGGCGTCGCGGCGATGGTAAATCGCTTCATAAGCAGCGGCATCGCCAGCTCCCCGCGGCGCGCCAGGCTGCTCACGAGCGCCGTGGGCACGGCGGTGTTCATCGAGTCGAACCTGAGTGTCCTGACCGCCGGGATCCTCTCGCGCGGGCTCTTCGATCGCTTCGGCCTGAGCCGGGCAAAACTCGCGTACATTATCGACAGCACATCGGCGCCTGTTTGTATCCTCATCCTGTTGAACGGCTGGGGCGCCTTCATACTCGCGCTGCTCGGCGAGTACCGTTTCGAAGAATCCGCGGCGAGCATCCTGTGGGGGACCGTGGCGCTCAATTTCTATGCGCTCGTCACGCTCGCGATCGTCTTCTATACCTCGTTCACCGGCCGCTACCACGGACCGCTTGCGCGGAGCGAAAGCCGTGCCGCGAGCGAGGCGCCCGAGGAGATCGGCGTTGCCCCGACGCGCGCGCGCTACATGCTGCTGCCGCTCGCCGTGATGATCGGCGGGATGCTGGCGTGCATGTTCTGGACCGGCGACGGTGACCTGACGGCGGGCAGCGGTTCGAAGTCGGTCCTCTACGCGACGGCCGCGGCGATCCTCGTGGCGTACCTGATGCTCCTGGCTCGGCCGGATTTCGACCACGTCAGGCTCGTCCGCATCGGTTTCGATGGTATGGGCGAACTCCTGCAGCTTGTGACGATCGTGCTGCTTTCGCTCGCGCTTGGCGCGAGCCTGCGTGAGCTGGGCACCGGCGCTTACATTGCCGGGCTGGTGGGCGACACACTGCCGGTGTTCCTGCTGCCGGCCATGCTGTTCCTCGCGGGCGCACTCATCTCGTTCTCGACTGGCACGTCCTGGGGCACGTTCGCAATTCTCGTGCCGCTCGGGATGCCGCTCGCCCTGTTGCTGGACCTCCCGCCGTCACTGATGCTGGCGGCTATCCTCGGCGGCGGCGTCTTCGGCGATCATTGCTCGCCGATCTCCGACACGACCGCGGTTTCGTCGGTGGCGTCGGGCTGCGATTTGCTGGAGCATGTGCGTACGCAGCTGCCTTACGCACTGTTTGCGGGCACTGTCACGCTCGTCCTGTATCTGCTTGCCGGAATCCTGTTGCTCGAATGACCGAACGCCAGCCGCGACGATACTGCGAAGCCCGCATCGATCTGGATGCGATTTGCAGCAACTACGAGCATGCGTGCCGGCTCGCGCCTGACTCGCGTGCCATCGCCGTGATCAAGGCCGATGCCTACGGCCACGGCGCCGTCGCTGTCGCGCGCGCACTGGCCGACCGCACGCCGGCGTTCGCCGTCGGCCTGCTCGAGGAAGCCCTCGAATTGCGCGCAGCAGGCGTCACGGAGCCCCTGCTGCTGCTCGAAGGCGTCAACAGCGCCGCGGCGCTCGAGTCGGTCGCGAGACACGCCCTCACGGTAGTCGTACACAACGACCGCCAGCTCACGGAGCTCGAACGAGTCTCGCTCGCGCGGCCCGTCGGTACATGGCTCAAGATCGACACCGGCATGCACCGGCTCGGCTTTCCTCCGGCCATGGCCGGGCAGGCGCTCGCCCGGTTACAGGCGAGCGGCAATTGCGCGGACCCCGTCGTGGTGTGTACGCACCTCGCCACGGCGGACGAGCCGGGCAGCGGTTTCGTACAGGAACAGATCCGGCTGTTCGATGCGTCGCTCGCCGGGGTCCACGCGCCATTCAGCATTGCCAATTCCGGCGGTATCCTGGCGTTTCCAGGCAGCCACCGGCACTGGAACCGGCCCGGCTACATGTTGTACGGCGGTTCGCCGTTCGATCACGACCTGCCGTCGGCGCGCGCCCTCAAGCCGGCCATGACGCTATGCTCGGAGATCATCGGGCTCCGGGATGTGCGGGCGGGCGAATCCGTAGGCTACCGTCGCGCCTGGACGGCGACACGGGACGCCCGCATCGCAACGGTCGCCATCGGCTATGCGGACGGCTACCCGCGCCATGCGCCGAACGGGACCCCGACACGGGTCGATGGCCAGGTCGCGCCGCTGGTCGGCACCGTATCGATGGACATGATCACGATCGATGTTACGGCCGTCAGCGGCGTCGCCATCGGCGACCCGGTCGTTTTGTGGGGGGCGGGCCTGCCGGTCGATGCCGTGGCCCGCGCCGCGGGCACGATCGGCTACGAACTTCTGACCCGGGTGTCGGGGCGTGTGCCCCGGCGTTACGTCGGCGGACCATCGACGACAGAGTCCGAACCGGAAGGACAGGAACCCGAATGAAAAGACCGGATGGGAGCAGACCGTGAGCGGCGATGTCATTGCTGAGCTCTCCGCCACGCTCGGTGCCGGCCAGATGCTAACAGGCGCCGCGGTGGCCGCGCACGATTTCCCCTGGGGCACCCACGAGGCTTGCAAGGCGCGCGCCATCGTCTACCCGCGGTCGACGCAAGAGGTTTCCCGGGTTCTCGAAATCTGCCATCGTGAGGGCCAGCCGGTCGTGCCCTTCGGCGGTACAACCAATCTCGTCCAGGGTTGCCACACGAGTCCGGCGGATATCGTGCTCGCCCTCGAACGCATGAATACCATCGAAGAACTGGATGTGGCGGCTCAAACCCTGATCGCACAGGCGGGCGTCACGCTGCTGGATGCACAAACCGCAGCGGCAGGTGCCGGTCTGTATTTTCCCGTCGACATTGGTGCGCGCGGCAACTGCATGCTCGGCGGCATTGTCTCGACGAATGCAGGGGGCACGAAAGTGATTCGCTACGGCATGACGCGGGATTCCGTCCTGGGGCTCGAAGCCGTACTCGCCGACGGCACCGTGTTGTCGTCTATGAACCGTTATCTAAAGAATAATTCGGGCTTCGACCTGAAACAGCTGTTCATAGGTTCCGAGGGCGTGCTCGGCGTCGTTACGCGCATCATCTTCCGCCTCGCGCCGCGCCCGGATACACACAACGTCGCGCTCCTGGCCTCAGCGGACTTCGCGGCAGTCGTGCAAGCCCTGGGCATGGCACACCGGCGCCTCCCGTCGACACTGACCGGATTCGAGGTCATGTGGAACAGCTTCTACGAGCGCGCTGTGCAACCGCGCGGGCGCCTCGCTGCGCCGCTCGAGCCCGGCATGCCGCTGTACGTGCTGCTCGAGGCCATGGGAAACGACCCCCGCCACGACGACGCCACGTTCGAGGCGCTCCTCGGAGAAATGCTCGAGGCGGGCACGGTGCTGGATGGCGTGATGGCCAAGTCGGACCGGGAGCGTGCAGATATCTGGGCCATACGCGACGAGGTGGAACCGGTGATCAGGAACTCGCACAATTTCGACGTGAGCCTGAAAAGTGCCGACGCCGGCGACTACGTTCGCGCGCTGGAAGCGTCGCTGGCCGCGATCGAGGACACGGAAGTGGTCGCGTTCGGCCACCTGGGCGACAACAACCTGCATGTGTGCGTGCAAATGCACGATCGCTCTCCGGAACGCATCCAGGCAGTGGAAGCGATCGTTTACGCTGAACTCAAACCGTACGACGGTGCAATATCCGCGGAGCACGGCATCGGCCTCGAAAAGCGAGCCTACCTGCCGGTCAGTCGCACGCCCGAGGAAATCGCACTGATGCGCACACTGAAGCGCACGCTCGATCCGCGTAACATCCTGAACCCTGGCAAGGTCGTGGAGGCGGGACCATGAGTGCCGCCGAACTCACCACGGAACAGCGAAACCCGGCAACGGACGATCTGGACCGGCTGACAGCGCTGGAATTCGTCAAAGTCGTGAACCGGGAAGACGCCGGTATTGCGGCAGCCGTCGCGGCTGAGGCGCCGGCAATAGCGCGGGCGATCGAACGGATCGCGGCAAGTCTCGCGGCCGGTGGCCGGCTGATCTATGTGGGTGCAGGGACCTCGGGGCGGCTCGGGGTGCTGGACGCCGCCGAATGCCCGCCCACTTTCGGGACCGACCCGCGGCAGGTTGTCGGGCTCATTGCCGGCGGTTCCAGAGCCCTCACGACAGCGGTCGAGGGTGCCGAGGATTCGGCCGAGCAGGGCAGGACGGACCTGCAAGCCATTGCCGTCTCTGCAGCCGATACGGTCGTCGGCATCACGGCGAGCGGTACGACACCTTATGTCATCGGCGCCCTCGAACAGGCGATGGCCGTAGGGGCGGGAACAGTGGCCATCAGCTGCAATCCGGACAGCCCGGTCGCATCCATGGCAGGTATCGGCATCAGCGTCGTGACTGGCCCGGAGGTGCTCGCAGGTTCGACGCGAATGAAAGCGGGGACCGCGACGAAAATGGTTCTGAACATACTCACCACCGGAGCAATGGTTCGCTTGGGCAAGACCTTCGGCAATCTCATGGTCGACCTCAAAGCCGGTAACCGCAAACTCAGGGCCCGATCCGTGAGCATGGTGTGCGATGCGACCGGCCTGCCCGCTGCGGAGGCGGAAATGCTCCTCGATTCGGCGGACGGGCACGTGAAGGCAGCCATCGTGTGCGCCCGCCTCGGGGTAAACGTCGATGAGGCGCGGCGGCGGCTCCGGAACGCCGGCGGGCGCGTTCGCGCCGCTTTGCAGACGCCGGGTGACTCCACAGGCTGAATGCTTTACATTGCCCCGGCGCGCCGACGGGGGGCATTTTTTGCCACAACATCGCCGCATCCCTGCCACATCCGAAACGCAGTATGCGCGTACATCACATTCAAGCTTTGAACGCGGAGAAGACGGATTGGATTCCATAGCAGTTACCGGTGGCGCCACCCTTAGCGGTTCGGTTTCGGTCAGTGGCTCGAAGAACGCCGCTCTGCCGGTACTGTTCGCCTCCCTGCTCGCCGATGGCGAACACGGGTTCGACAACGTTCCGGAACTCAGGGATATCGATTCCACGGAACTCCTGTTGCAGTCGCTGAACTGCGAGACTGTTCGCGCCGGTCACACGCTCACCATCCGGGTCGGCCGGCCCGCTGAGCCGGTAGCGCACTACGACCTCGTGCGCAAGATGCGCGCCAGCATCCTCTGCCTGGGGCCGCTGTTGACACGCTACGGGACGGCCCGGGTGAGCCTCCCGGGCGGCTGTGCGATCGGCTCCCGCCCTGTCGACCTGCACGTCGAAACGATGAAGCGGCTCGGTGCCGAGATCGAGATCGACAGCGGCTACGTGATCGCCACCGCGAAACGGCTGCAGGGTGAACGGATCATGTTCGAGAAAGTCACGGTTGGCGGCACGGAAAACGCGCTCATGGCAGCCGTGCTGGCCCGGGGCACAACCGTGATCGAAAATGCAGCCAAGGAGCCCGAGGTCGTCGATCTCGCAAAGTACCTGTCCAGCATGGGTGCGAAGATCGACGGCGCCGGCACAAGCGTCATCACGATTGACGGCGTCGATGAGTTGTCCCCGGGCCGCCACACGATCGTCGCTGACCGGATCGAAGCCGGCACCCTGCTGATCGCCGGGGCGATCACCGGCGGCAAGGTCACGGTCGAGGATTGCGTGCCGGGGCACCTGCAGTCCCTGATGGACAAATTGCGTGAGGCCGGCTTCGATGTCCATGCGAACGGGCGCTCGATCACGGTCGAGGCCGCGGATTCCTGGCAAGGCACTGACGTCACGACGGCGCCGTACCCGGCGTTTCCGACGGACCTCCAGGCCCAGTTCATGGCACTCATGACACAGGCTCACGGCACATCCGTGATCACCGAAGGCATTTTTGAGAACCGCTTCATGCATGTCCAGGAACTCGTTCGCCTGGGCGCAAACATCACCCCCCTTTCGCAGGTCGCGGTTATACGCGGCAGTCGCGGCGCGTTGAGCGGCGCCGACGTGATGGCGACGGACCTCCGCGCCAGCGCAAGCCTGGTGATTGCCGGCCTCGCCGCCCAGGGTACGACGCACGTCAACCGCATCTATCATCTCGATCGCGGCTATGAACGGCTGGAGGTGAAGCTTGCGAGCCTCGGCGCGAATATCGAACGTATCACCGGCTGATCACTTCATCCGTGCCTGTCGCGGTCTGCTGGTCGCCGCGTGCTTGCTGTGGCCCCCGGCGTACGCAGGCGATGCGCCTCTCGACATCCTGATCTACGGTGCGTCCGGTGACGTCGGCGAACGCCTGCTGAACGAGGCGCTGCGGCGCAATCATCACGTGACGGCCGTGAGCCGGAATGCCGGCCGGATCGCCGGGCCGCGGCCTCATCTCGACATCGTGGAAGGTGACCTCCTCGATAAGGACAGTGTGCGCGCGCTAACGGCCGGCCGGGACGTCGTCCTCCTCACCGTCCGCGGTGCTGCCGGCGGGTCACGCGCTCCCGACCAGACGATCCACCTGCTGGGTATCCGGGCACTCGTAGCGGCGCTCAGGACGCAGCCCTCCGGCCGGGCGCGCCTGCTCATCGTGGGCGGCGCAGGAAGCCTCGAGGTGCGACCGGGCGTAAGCTATGCGGAAAGCATACCCCGACTCTTCTACCTGTTCGTGCCGCGGGCACTGCGGCAGGAAATCGCGGGTCACCGGCTGGCGCTCGAATACCTCGCCACCGTCGACGACGTGCACTGGACCTATGTCAGTCCGCCTAAAAAGCTCACGTCCGGACCGCGCAGCGGCAACTACCGTCTCGGCGGCGGCGAAATGATTTACGACAGCGGCGGACGGAGCACGATCAGCATGAAGGATTTCGCCGTTGCGCTGCTTGACCTCGCGGAGAAGGGCGGGCACGCAAAAGCGCACTTGTCGGTTGTTGGCGACGACGCCTGTTGACGACGGGCGGGTTTCGCCGGGATGGTATAGTGAGCCTCGACGCGAACGAGGGATAAAGCCGCGATGCTGGATAGACTGTCCGCGGAAGTACTTGCTGCACTCGACGGCATCGTCGGGTACCTGAGCGCCCCCGCCATCCTGTTCCAGTTCGTCATCATCGCCGTGCTGTTCCTTCCCGCATGGCTGCTGTCGCTTCGCGTCGAGCCGAAGCTCGAAGCACGGGCGCGGCTGATCAGGGGCAAGCGCAAGCTGCTGCGCTTCGTCGTCGCTTTCCTGCGCCGCATGGAATGGCTGATCTTTTCGCTGCTCCTCGGGATTGCCTGGTTTGTGACCAGTATCGCCGACTGGCCGGGCCGCAACCACCTGATATACAGCGCCATGCTGTTGTCCGGCGCCTGGCTGCTGGTCAACGTCGTATCCAACGCGATCCGCAGCCGCTTCATCGCCCGGTTTTTCACCTGGGCGGCATGGATCTATGTCGCGGCTGCGATCCTGGGGATCACCGACGACATCGTGCGATTCCTCGGCACGACGACGTTCGGCTTCGCGGACGACGTAACCCTGCTCCGCGTGCTGAACGGCATCCTGTTGTTCGGCGTGCTGCTCTGGTCGTCCTACATGTTCGGTACCTTTACCGAGAAGCGCATCAACGAAATCGATGAGCTCACGCCGTCGCTGCGGGTGCTCATCGGCAAGGTCGTCCGCATAGGCCTGATCGTCCTCGCGGTCATGATCGGCATGTCGACTCTCGACATCGACCTGACGGCCCTTACGGTTCTTTCTGGCGCGGTCGGCGTCGGCCTCGGCTTCGGCCTGCAGAAGGTCGTCTCGAACTTCATCTCGGGAATCATCATTCTGATGGATCAGTCCATCAAGCCGGGCGATACCATCACGCTCGGCGAGACCTTCGGCTGGATACGTGAGTTGCGGGCGCGCTTCGTGTCCGTCGTTACCCGGGATGGCCGGGAATTCCTGATTCCGAACGAGGATTTCATCACCACGCAGGTCATCAACTGGTCTTTTTCCGACCGATTCGTGCGGCTCGACGTGGCCTTCGGTGTGTCCTACTCCTCCGATCCGCGCGATGTTGCGACGCTCGCGATCGACGCTGCGGCTTCCGTGCCCCGCGTCAGCGCCTCCGGCAAGCCGCCGGTGTGCTGGCTTACGGAGTTCGGGGATTCTTCATTGCAATTCCTGCTACGTTTCTGGATCGACGATCCGCAACACGGGCTCACGAATGTACGCGGGCAGGTACTTCTCGCTGTCTGGGACACTTTCAAGGCACACGGCATCCAGATTCCATTCCCGCACCGCGAGATCATCATGAAGACTCCGGTGGAGATCGTGACGCCGCCCACTACCGGGGGCACCTAGCGCGTTCGGTATTGATATAGCAATAGTTGCGGAACCGCAATTATGATGCTACTGTTCCACGCTTGACACCTTGAAGGAGGACCATGAAGTGATGCGCCTTTTACTGTTAGCGATTGCCAGTTCGTTCCTGATGCTGGGCTGTGATCGGAATGAAGGGCCGGCTGAGGACATGGGAGAGTCGGTAGACGAAGCCATGGATGATGCCGGGGACGCCATGGAAGACGCCGGCGATGAGGTCGAAGACGCGGTTGACGACGCCACGGACTGAGGCGTCGTTGCTTCCATCGCCGTGAGGCCGACGGAACGTCTTACCTGTATTTGCCCGGACGCTGGCGCTGCGGGTTGCCTTCGACAGGGAGAAGGTTACCCGCAGCGCCGGTTTGCCTGACTCCCGGTCGGCAAGCCCCGGTCGGCAAGTCCCTCTTGGCAAATCCGCCCGGCAAGTTACGCCCTGCGTTGCAATCCCGCCGGACCGGACGGTCCGCCAGCCTCCCTACAGAGGCTACGTCATGAGCACCGAACGAATCATCGTCGATATCGACCCGGCCCGGGACAACGGAGCCGCCGTCGCGCGCGCGAGCAAGCTCGCGAGATATTGCGGTGCCGAACTCGAATTGTTCGCGAGCGTGTACTCGCACTGGCTGGGGGGCAGCGAAAGCTCACGGGACACGTATCTCGGCGACGTGCGTCTCTGGCTCGCGGACCTTGGCCGTCCACTGGTGGAGCAGGGACTGGTGGTGTCCACGCATGGCACCTGGCATTACCCGCGCCACGAAGCGATCCTCGACCGGGCCAGGGAGACGGGTGCCGACCTCATCGTCCGGGCGGCCGGCCAGGTGTCGCGGCTGGAGCGCCTGTTTCTCAGTGCGACTGACTGGGAGTTGATCCGGCATGCACCGCAGGCCTTATGGCTCGTGCGAGGTTCCGAGCTTAAGACGCGCTTTAATATCCTGGCGGCGGTCGATCCGGGTCATCCGAGCGAGCAAAAGTCCGAGCTCGACCACGCCCTGGTTGAAGCGGCGTCTGCCCTGCACGTCGCCATGCCGGGGGAACTGCACCTCTTCAATGCCTTCGTTCCGCCCACGGCCGTGACCTCGGTCCCCGTAGCGGCAGGGGCCGGTGCGGCCCCAGCTCCGATACCGCGTATTGACGACGCGCTCGTCGACCAGGTGCGCGCGATGCACGAGTCGCGGCTCGCGGAACTCGCCGCTGCATTCGGCATCGACAGGCAGCGGGCACACCTCGGCGTCGGTGCAGCTGCCGAGGAAATCGCACAAGCTGTCGAACGGCTGGACATCCATGTCGTCGTCGCAGGGGCCGTGTCCCGAAACTGGCTGCAGCGCTGGCTGATCGGCAGCACGACAGAGGCCATATTCGACGCGGTGGATTGCGACCTTTACGTCGTCAAGGTCGAAGATCAGCAAGACTGAAACGAACCGAAGGAGGAACAGGCCCGGCGGGCATCAGAAATCATGTGTGGAATAGCAGGAGAAATACGATTCGATGACCGGGACGCTTCGGCCGACCGGGTGGCCCGGATGGCGGAACGCATGAGTGACCGCGGGCCGGACGACGACGGCATGTCGAACCAAGGCTGGGTGAGCTTCGGGCACCGGCGCTTGAAAATTGTCGACCTGTCGGACAGGGGCGCCCAGCCCATGAGCGACGACGAAACCGGTTGCACCATTGTGTTCAACGGCTGTGTCTACAATCATGATGCCCTGCGCGCCGAACTTGTGAAGGCCGGGCACCGCTTCCATTCGAAGAGCGACACGGAAGTCATCCTCAGGAGCTATATCGAGTGGGGCAGGGATTGTGTCCATCGCCTCAATGGTATGTTCGCATTCGCTATTTTCGACCCACGCAGCCAGCAGGTGTGCCTGGCGCGCGATCGCCTCGGCATCAAGCCTTTGTACCTGCATCGCGTCCCGGGCTGCATCCGGTTTGCCTCATCGTTGCCGGCGCTTCTGTCGGTGGCTGACGAACCGATATCAATCGATGCGGTGGGGTTGCATCACTACCTGAGCTTCCATTCGGTCGTACCGGCGCCAGGAACGATCATTGGCGAGATTCGCAAGCTGCCGCCGGCGACCCGCCTGGTCATCGGTCGCGATGGCTGCGAAGCAGTTGAAACCTGGTGGCAGCCATCGTTCCGCCGCCTCCCGGGCGACGACGACATCCCGTTCGAGGAATGGCGGGAGCGCACGAGGAGTGCGCTTTCGCTCGCCGTCAAACGGCGCCTCACTGGCGACGTGCCCGTCGGTGTCCTGCTCTCGGGCGGTCTCGACTCGAGCCTCATCGTCGGTCTGCTGGCGGAGCACGGGCAGCAGGGCCTCAAAACCTTCTCGGTGGGTTTCGAAACCCGGGGAGACGAGGAAGGCGACGAATTCCGGTACTCGGATATCATCGCGGAACACTACGGAACAGAGCACCACCAGATTCGCGTGCCGTCCGGTGAGCTGCTCCAGCACCTGCCGGATTGCATCGCGGCCATGGCCGAACCCATGGTCAGCCATGACAACATTGCCTTCTACCTGCTGAGCCGCGAGGTGTCGAAGCACGTCAAGGTCGTGCAAAGCGGCCAGGGCGCGGACGAAATATTCGCGGGCTATCACTGGTACCCGCCATTGATGGACAGCATGGACCCGGTCGAAGACTACCGCAGCGTCTTCTTCGATCGACGTCACGACGAATACTGCCGCGCGGTTCGGCCGGCCTATGATCCCGGCGATGCGAGCACGGCATTCATCCGTCAGCATTTTGCGCTGGCGGATGCGGAGCTGCCAATCGATATGGCGATGAATCTTGATACGACGGTGATGCTCGTCGAGGACCCGGTCAAGCGAGTGGACAACATGACGATGGCCTGGGGACTCGAAGCGCGTGTTCCTTTTCTCGATCACGAGCTCGTGGAACTGGCGGCACGCATCCCGCCCGGCTACAAGGTCGAGGGGGGCGGGAAGTACGTCCTGAAAGAGCTGGCGCGCGATGTCATACCCGCGGCGGTAATCGACAGGCCGAAGGGCTATTTCCCCGTGCCCGAGCTCAAGTACCTGAGCGGTGGCAGCCTCGAGTTCGTCAAGGACACGCTGAACAGCTCAGCTGCGGCCGAGCGCGGTCTGTTCAATCGTGACTATATCGACATGCTCATCGATGCGCCGCATGAGCACATCACGCCGCTGCGCGGCTCCAAGCTCTGGCAGGTCGCGTTGCTCGAGGCCTGGCTGCAGCAGCACGTAGACAGGTAACGACGATGGCCAATGACCGCACGCAGCACCGAATCGATCGTCAGGCCGCACCAACCCTGCGCAACTGGGACGACCGCACGGGCTTGCGCGGCGAGCGGGTCAATTCAGAGGCTACCGTCGACTGCGGCTGGGGCCGGCTTTTATTTGCGCACACGTTCATCGAGAACGAGCGGCTCGCCGATGCAATCTGCGAGGAATCCCCGCGGCAACGTAATATCGCGTTGTACATCAAGGATCCGCATGTCGTGTTGTCGATTCGGCCACAGGAACTGTTCCTTGATCCCTCACATACCTATCGCCTGTGGCTCTACCACTACCGGAGTTCGCGCGTACGGCCGAAAGGTTTCCGCGTGCGCCGCATTCAGGACGAAAATGACACCCGGGCCGTGGGTCGCCTGCTCGCGAGCCGTAACATGGTGCCGGTCGAACCGGACTTCCTGGCGCGCCAGGTATCGTCACGGGTGCTGACGCACTTCGTCGCCGAAGACCTGAACGACAAGCGCATTATCGGTACGGTGATGGGAGTCGATCACCGCCGCGCGTTCGACGACCCGGAAAACGGCTCGAGCCTCTGGGCGCTCGCGGTCGATGGCCAGGCCACGCAGCCGGGAGTCGGCCGGGCGCTCACGAGCTTCCTGGCGGATCACTTCGCGGCACGTGGCCGGGACTTCATGGACCTCTCCGTCATGTACGACAACACGGCGGTGATCAATCTCTACGAAAAGATGGGCTTCCAGCGCATCCCGGTTTTCTGCATCAAGAAGAAAAACGCAATCAACGAATCACTCTACGTGGGCAACGACAGCCGCGATGTGCAACTGAATCCTTACGCACGGATTATCGTCGACGAGGCGCGCCGTCGTGGCATCTCGGTGAACCTGCTCGATCCCGAGAATGGTTATTTTTCCCTGCGCGTCGGTGCGAAGAGCATCGACTGCCGCGAATCGCTCAGCGAGCTGACATCGGCCGTCGCGATGAGCCGCTGCGACGACAAGAAAGTGACCATCAGACTCCTGCGTGGCGACGGGCTCCGGACACCGGCAAGCCGGATCGCAGGTACCGACGAAGAAAATCTCGAATTCCTGCGCGCGCAGGGCACGATCGTCGTCAAGCCGGTCCGCGGCGAGCAGGGGAACGGCGTCAGTGTCGGCATTACAACCGACGACGACCTGCGTACGGCGATCGAGGGTGCGGAAAAGGTATGCCCGGAGGTCATGCTGGAGTCCTTTGTCGAGGGTCAGGATCTCCGCATCATCGTGATCGATGGCGAGGTCGTCGCGGCAGCGATACGCAGGCCTGCCGAGATCGTCGGAAACGGCAGCGCGACCGTTGCCGAGCTGATTGAAAAACAGAGCCGGCGCCGCGAAGCCGCGACGGGCGGAGAGAGCAGGATTCCCGTCGATGACGAAACGCGTCGCTGCCTCGAGCGTGCCGGCGTCGGCTTTGACATGGTGCCGGAGGACGGGACCGCTATCCGCGTACGCGACGCCGCCAACCTGCACACCGGCGGCACGATGCACGACGTGACCGAGGCGCTGCACCCGGACCTGGAAAGCGCCGCTAAACGAGCTGCCCGCTCGCTGAACATACCGGTCGTAGGGCTCGATTTCATTGTCGAGTCGCCGGAGAAGCCGTCCTACTGGATCATCGAAGCGAATGAGCGGCCCGGCCTCGCCAACCACGAACCTCAGCCAACGGCCGAGCGTTTCTTGGATCTGCTCTTTCCACAAACGGCCACACAGCAAGAGAGCGCATGAAGAAATTTGCCCCGGACATGGACTATGTCCGAAAGACCCTCGTTGCACTTCTCGAGATTCCGAGCCCGGCCGGGTTCACCGATGAAGCCGTGCGCTATACCTGTCGCGAACTGGAAAAGCTCGGCATCCCGTTCGAAATGACGCGCCGCGGCGGAATCCGGGCGGACCTCAAGGGTCGGATCTCGAGTCCCGACCGTTCGATCGTCGCGCACCTCGACACACTCGGCGCCATGGTCTCCGGCCTGAAAGACAATGGCCGCCTGCGCCTGACGCCGATCGGTACCTGGTCGAGTCGCTTCGCCGAGGGCGCGCACGCCACGATCTACAGCGACGATGGCAAGTTCGAGGGCACGATCCTGCCAATCAAGGCAGCAGGTCATGTGTACAACGAAGAGATCGATTCGCTGCCGATCTCATGGGATACGGTCGAACTGCGAGTCGACAGTCCCGTCTACGATGCCAGGGGCCTGCGGGCGCTCGGCATCAACGTCGGCGACTTCATTTCCATCGACCCGGGAACGCGCATGACCGATACGGGATTCATCTGCTCGCGCTACCTCGATGACAAAGCCGGCGTCGCAGTGCTGCTCGCCGTCGCACGGGAGGTCGTTGAACGGCACACTGAACTGCCCATGGATTGCCACCTGTTGTTTACGATCAGCGAGGAGGTGGGGTCGGGCGCCTCGGCGATTCTGCACGGCGACGTCGCCGAGATGGTCACCATCGATGCCGGGCCGGCGGCGCCCGGCCAGAATACCGACGAGTTCGGCGTCACGATCTGCATGAAAGACTCGACCGGACCGTTCGACTACCACCTGACGCACAAGCTCCTCGATCTGTGCGCGAGTCACGGTATCCGGCACAAGCGTGACGTTTTCAAGTATTACCGTTGCGACAGCGCGTCGGCGATCGAGGCCGGCAATGACATCCGGACGGCCCTCGTGTGCTTCGGCACGGATGCGACCCACGGCTTCGAGCGCTGCCACGAAAAGTCGCTCATCGCACTGGGCGAACTGCTGAGCGTGTACATACAGGCGGACCCGACGGCGCAAAGCGATGCGAAGACCCTGCACAGCTCCCTGCGCGACAGTCCGCGCCTGCCCGTTTGACGCATCACTAACGTGCCGAGAGCAACCGATCGAGATAATCGAACGCCGCCTCGTTTTCGGACTGCGCGATCCAGAACAGCGCCTGTTCGCGAATATCCATGCCGCGGCCCTGGTCCTCGACCATCGCCGCCAGTGCAGTGAACGCCCTCGTCTCCTCATGCAGTGCGATGCTCGTTACGGCCTCATCGGCAAGCTTCGAACCGTCGCGCGCGTAGCGATCCAGCCAGGCGATGCTCTCCTCCGAGTCCCGCGCCCCCAGCGATTGCACAGGCGTCGACGTCGTGACCGGGCAGGCCGAACTCAACGCGTGAATGTCCGTTACGTCGCCGTCGACGACAAGGATATACACCCGCAGGCTATCTGACGTCGGCAGGCAGTCTTCGTCGGTCATGAGACCGCCAGCACCCGGGCCGAGGCGGCAGAGTTCCGCTCCGACCGGCTTCCGGCGCACGTCAGAACAGCAGGCCCGTTTGCCGTGAATTCCGGCCGGCACGTCCCAGCTGTGCCAGCCATCGGAGAGTTCTGCCGCGAGTTCCGACGCGTTGCCGACGGACCTTGCGATGAACAGGGCCGCCAGGAGAAGCGCCCGGAGCACGGTGCCTGCGGCAGGCACTACTCGGCACCTTCGAGGGCCTGGTCGACGATGTCCCAGATCGCATCACTGTCCATCATTACCAGTCGTTCGAGCAGTTCTTTCTTCTCGGCGGCATCCCGGCTGGTCCGGTACAGCTCGAGTACGCCGGCGTCGTGGTCGGCCATCAGCATGCCGTCAAGTGCTGCCTCGCGGATCTCGTCCGTGGCCGCGTCGCGATAAATCTGCACGAGCGTCGCCTCTACGTCGCTGCCACCGACGATGCCCAGGGCCTCAATGGCCTTCGCCTGGCGGTCGGGATTGCTACCGTCCGTGGCGATCTCACGAAGCAGCTCCACGTCCCCCGACACGGCAACGGCATCGATCCACTCCTCGCTCATGTCGGCCCGGTCACGCAGGCGCGCGAGCTGCTCCCGCGCACCCATGGCACCGAGTATGTCCACCGCATCTTCGAAGTCCCCGGCAGTCGTTGCGCTGGAGGCAAGCTCGTAGACGGATTCGGGATCATCGGCGATGAGATAGGCTTCGAGCACTGCCTCGCGCAGGTCGTCGTCGCCCTCAGCGTACAGGCCGCGCAGCGCTGCGAGGGTTTCCGGGTCGCCGCTGATGCCGATCATGCGCACGGCTTCCTCGCGCAGCTCGCCGCTGCCGTTTCGTGCCGTCGCGAGGATCGCATCCCGTGCTTCCTGCCTGTCGATCTGACTCAGCACGAACAGGGCGCGCTCTTTCATGTCGTCGCTGTAGCTGCCTGCGAGCACCTTGCTCGCGAGCGGCAGTGCCCGCTCTTCGGGCGCCGAGACGAGCGCATCCATCGCCGCCCGCTGCAGGGCCTCGCGGTCGGCGTCGGCGTCCTGGCTGTGTGTGGTCTGGCTCGAGCCGAGCAGCAGCCCCGCACACAGGAGTCTTGTCATGTAATTCATATCAGGTTTCCTGTTCATTGGACGTTGCATATTCAGATGCTTCACGCGTGAGTCGGGTTAGCATCACATTCAGTTCGAATGCGAGCTTCGCGCGCAGGGCTTCGGACTCTTCGACGCTGATATCCGCGGCAGCGAGGCGGGTCAGGATCGGTTCGAATGCGCGGAGTACGCGCGCGAGGTCCGGCGCGTCGTTTTGCGCCGCAAGCTTTGCGAACACACGATTTTGCTGCACGAGATCCATGATCATCGCCGTGCGCTCGCCATTGCCCTCGTCCGGCAGTCCGTCGACCTCCGTTCGGCTGTCCCGGAAGTAGACCTCGATCGCGCGCGCGAAAACGGTCGCGTCCTCGCTCGGCATCGGTTCCGTTACGGCCACCGGCACAGCGGTCGGCGCGGGTGTATGGGTGGCACGCAGGCCGATGCCGATCGCAAGCG
>JBGTLY010000311.1:0-10293 GCA_041743865.1 Woeseiaceae bacterium | reverse complement strand
GCGCCATGCGCGCGATTCCCGCGATACCATCGCGCGCATGGCGCGCTCCTACGCAGCCGCTGCCACGCGCGACTTTATTTTGCGGCGGTCCCACAGACGGTAGCCCAGCAGGAACGCCAGGATCAGGGCGTAGATCAGCGGCTCACGGAAGTCGGCCTTCACCTGCCACCAGTAGTGCCATACGGCCAGGATACCGACCAGGTACACGCCGTTGTGCAGCTGCTGCCAGCGACGGCCCATGCGCCGCCGCACGGTCACGGGAGAGGTCAGGGCCATGGCGGTCAACAGGATGAACGCAGTGAAGCCCAGGGTGATGAAGGGACGCTTCACAATATCCTCGACAATGGCCGGCCACGACATGCCCTGGTCGAGCACGAACCAGGTCAAAAAGTGAATCAGGACGTAGAAGAACGCGAACAGGCCGAGCATCCGCCGAAAGCGCTGCAGCCAGTTCCAGCCGGTAATTCTGCGCAGCGGTGTGACGGCGAGTGCAATCATCACGAAGCGTATGCTCCAGTTGCCGAAGCGATCGAGGATCGCCTCCACCGGATTGGCCCCGAGATCGCCCGTGATGCCGAACAGGTCGCTCATGACAAGCGCCGCGGGCACGAGGCACGCAAGGAAAGCCAGCGGCTTCCAGACGAAGCGAATCTGCCGGAGCGTGTCCACGCGCTTCAGTAGTGCTTTTTAAGGTCGAGCCCGCTGTAGAGATCCGAAACCTGGTCGGCGTATCCGTTGAACATCCGGGTCGGGATTTTCTCCGCAAAGAGGCCGGACCCGATGCGCCGTTCACGGGCCTGGCTCCAGCGCGGATGATCCACGTTGGGGTTCACGTTGGCGTAAAAACCGTACTCCCCGGGTGCGGACATGTTCCAGCTCGTGCGCGGCTGTTTTTCGGTGAAGTGCATGCGGACGATGCCCTTGATGCCTTTGAACCCGTACTTCCACGGCACGACGAGGCGAATGGGCGCGCCATTCTGGTTCGGCAGCACCTCGCCGTAGAGGCCCACCGCAAGGATCGTGAGCGGATGGGTCGCTTCGGCGATCGTGAGGCCCTCGCGATACGGCCAGTCGAGGACCGGGAAGCGCTGACCCGGCATGCGCGACCGATCCTCGAGGGTCTCGAACGCAACATACTTTGCCTTGGACGTCGGCCTGAATCGCTTGACGACATCGGCGAGCGAGATCCCGGCCCATGGGATCACCATCGACCATGCTTCTACGCAGCGCATGCGATAAATGCGCTCCTCGACGTCGAACGGCCTCATGAAATCGTCGACGTCGAAGGTTCCGGTGACCTCGGCCTCGCCATCGACCTCAATTGTCCATGGTCGCGTTTCGAAGTCGCCTGCATTCTCGTGCGGGTCCGACTTTCCGGTGCCGAATTCGTAATAGTTGTTGTAGGTGGTGATGTCGTCGAAAGAATTCGGCGTTTCGGTGGTGCTGAAGGGGCTCTTGCCGATGTTCGGGATGGCGGCGCCCACGTCCGCAGGTACGGTAGCGGCACCGGCGGGTCCAAAGAGTGCCGCTACCGAGGCTGCGCCTGCCACCCGCATGAACGCGCGGCGGTTGACATAATTGGCTTTGCTGGTGATTTCCGAAGGTCGAATGTCGGGCGCTTTCCGTATGATCACGGCGAATTCCTTGTGCGGGAGTTACTGAGACCCGTGGTATACGCAATTTATTGCACATTTTGTTGCTTGCCGGTGTGCGGTGCTGGCAAACGGGTTGCATTTGCAAACGGGTTGCATTTGTTAGTATTCGCCCACGCCGGAATCCGTGACAGGAGCTTGCCATGCGCTGCCCAATCTGGCGCCGAGCACATACGCCCGGCATTTTTATCGGTTTTGCGCTCTGCCTGTTCGCCTTGCCTTTGCAAGCGGCCGACCGGACCGAGATTTACGCCGCATTGCCGGATATCCGCATGAATGCAGGTAAAGACGTCACTTTCATCGAGCTCGAGGACGGCGGCCACGGGCTCCGGCTGCACGAGAATCGCATCCGCACGATGCGGGAGACCGTCGATTTCATCAATCGCCACCTCGCAGTGTCGGACTGAGGCTCAGTGTCGCGCCAGCCAGTCGAGTATCAGGCGATTGACGTCGTGCGGCCGTTCCTGCTGTGTCCAGTGACCGCAGGGTTCGAGCATGTGAACATCGAGATCCCGGATCATCGGCCGCATGTCCTCGATCATCTGCAACGGGATGAGTACGTCGTCCATTGCGCCGATGAACAGTACCGGCAAATCGATGTCGTAGTTGCCCTCCGCCAGCGCCTCCCAGTTTCGCGTCCAGTTGCGATACCAGTTGATCGGCCCGGTGAACCCGGTACGGGCGAAAGCGGCCGCGTAAACCGCGAGTTCGTCGCTATCGAGCAGCGGGTCGCCCGTCGCATGCTCGCCTGACACGATATCGAGCAGGCTTACGAGCTTCTTCTCCGGCGGCAGCTGTTCGAACAGCGCGCGCGGTACCTGGTTTTTGCGCATCAGGCGATCGATGACCCGCGCCGGGTCTGCATCGAACAGCCGGTCCGCCTCTTGCGAATCCTGGAAATCGACGATGTAGAAACGATCGGTGAAGCGCCGTCGCATGATCCCGATCGGATCGACCGGCGTACGCGAGGTCAGCGGAATATTGAGGACGACGAGACCGTCGGCGCGTTCCGGCGCGAGCAAGGCCATGTACCACAAGATGAGTGCGCCCCAGTCATGGCCTACGAAAGTCGCAGACGGGAGCTGCAGGGCGTCGAGCAGGCCGTGTACGTCCGCAACGATGTTCGCGAGTGCATAGTCGTCGGGGGCGCCCGGCACGGCGCTCCCGCCATAACCGCGCAGGTCCGGCGCAATGGCGCGATAACCCGCGTTTGCCAGCGCCGGCAGCTGGAAGCGCCACGAATAGGCCAGCTCCGGAAAGCCATGCAAAAGGACGACGGGCGGTCCTGACCCCACCTCGTAGACGGCCAGTTGGATACCATTCGTGGCGACAAAATAAGGGTCGGGGAACATGAGGGAACTCCGCCTGCGTGACGCCCTAACTTGCAGCAACGCCCGGAAAATCGCAAAGTGGCGAGTGCTGCAGGATGTCGGGGGTAGCGCATGCAGCGCTTGCTCGTCGGGCTTGCCCGCGTCATTACGAATACCTTTTTTCGCCGGATCGACGTACTCGGCCGCGAGCACGTGCCGGACAGCGGTCCGGTTATCTTCGCGGGCAACCACCCGAACGCGCTGATGGATGGCTGGTTGCTGACGGCGCATTGTGGCCGGACACCGCTGCGCTTTCTCGTGCATGCCAAACTCTGGGACTACCCGGTGCTCGGTTTTCTCCTCGACCGCGCGGGTGCCGTGCCGGTAAGCCCCCGCGCGGAGAGTGGCGAGGCGAGCGACAACTCGGCGGCATTCGATCGCCTGCACGCCGTGCTGGCCGCCGGCGAAAGCGTCGGGATTTTTCCGGAAGGCGTGAGCCATGTCGAATCGCAACTGAGCTCGATCAAGTCCGGCACCGCGCGCATCGCACTGGAATCGGCGGCGCGGAAGCGTGCGCCCGTCACCATCGTGCCCTGCGGACTGAATTATCTCCACCGGCACCGGTTTCGCAGCCAGGTCCTGCTCGAATTCGGCGCGCCAATCGATGTGGGAGAGGACCTGGGGGACGCCTACACGAAAGACCCGGTTGCCGCGGTGCGGGACCTGACGGCGGGCATCGCCGACGCACTCACCGGCGTTACGCTGAACGCGCCCGACTGGAATACCCTGCGATTCGCACAGATCGCACGCCGTCTCTACAAGCCCGCAAAGGCCCGGCTGACGCCCGCGCAATACGTCGAACTCAACCGCCGCTTCCTGGCGGGCTACCTGCAGGCCCCCGACGATCCGGAATTACGCGCCTTTCGCCACGATGCGGAGGACTACCAGGCGCGGCTCGACATGCTTGGGCTCAAGGACCACCAGTTACGAAAATTGGTCTCGCCGGCCACCGCGGCACGCCGCATCACGGCACGAGGCCTCCTGATGTTGTTGTTGCTGCCGCTCGCCGTGCCCGCGGCGCTGGTGCATCTGCCGGTCGGCTGGCTCGCAGCGGCGGTAGGCTCCCGTTTCAGCTACGAGCGGGACGATGAAGCGACTCTCAAGGTGTTCGCGACTCTCGCCGCGTTGCCGGTCCTCTATATTGCGCTCGTGGTCTTTGTTGGCATGCAGGTGGGCGGGACCTGGGCGGCGGTCATGGCCGTGCTCCTCGTGGTCAGCACACTCGCGTCGATCCGCCTGCTCGAGGCGGAAGCAAGCTTGTTCCTGTCGACCGTATCGATGCTGCGGATCACGCGGCTCGATCGCGAAATCGCGGACCTGCGTGAACTGCGCAGCGCACTTGTGACGCGGGTGCGGGGCATCGTTGACCGGCGGACGCCGGCGGGAATGCAGCGCATGTTCAACGAGCCCGACTTCGCAGATGACCCGACGGGGACCGTTTCCTAGCGAGAATGCGCTTGTTTTTTGTCCACCCGGACGCTACCTTGCGCGAAGGACGTCGATGGGGACGAGTAGGCGGACCGCAAGGCCGAAGCGACCGGAGGAGGGTGCGAGCTCCGGGCCGAACGCCGCCGAATATCACCCCGGAGTTGCTGCCCGAAGCCTGTCCCGCGGGGAATAGACGCAGCCGTAAGGCCTACGATACGGGTCACGGGCTTTGCCCACGAGGCGGCACGACGTGCCGTGAAACCGGGTGGTACCGCGAGCTGTTTTTTCGCCCCGGGTGCTGGAGACAGTGCCCGGGGCGTTTGCGTTTCTGGAGAGCGTTTTGACATTCAGGGAAGTCGCTGGCCGATACGACGGTCCGGCCCTCGAAAACGAGGTGCTCGAATTCTGGCGTGATGAGGACGTGTTCGCGGAGACGCTCGCCGCAAGCGACGGGCGGCCGCAGTTCAGTTTCAACGAGGGTCCGCCGACAGCCAATGGCAAGCCCGGCATTCACCACGTGCTCGCTCGCAGTTTCAAGGACCTCTATCCGCGCTACAAGACGATGCGCGGCTATCACGTCCCCCGCAAGGCGGGCTGGGATACGCACGGCCTGCCCGTCGAGCATGAAGTCGAGAAGCGGCTGAAGGCCGAGGGCCGCATCGAGACGTACGACAAGGAAGAAATCGAGAGCAAGGTCGGCATCGACGAATTTACGCGACTGTGTCGCGACTCGGTCATGACCTACATCGGCGACTGGGAGAAGATGACCGAGCGCATGGGGTTCTGGGTGAACCTCGATGAGGCTTATTACACTCTCGACAAAAGCTACATCGAGTCCGTCTGGCACCTGTTGCAGACGATCTGGAACAGGGGCCTCATCTACCGCGGCTACAAGGTCGTGCCCTACGATCCACGGATCGGCGCGACCCTGTCTTCGCACGAACTGGCCCTCGGGTACCGGGAGGTCGAGGATCCGTCGGTCACGGTTCGGTTCAAGGTCGCGGGCGAGGAGGAGACCTACATCCTCGTATGGACGACTACGCCCTGGACGCTGCCCTCCAATGTCGCGCTCGCCGTCGGGGCGGATATCGACTACAGCTACTGCAGGTCGAACGGGCAGACACTCATCGTTGCCGAGGCGCTGCGCGCGGCCGTGTTCAGGGACATTGAGCATCGCGTTGAAAAGACGGTGAAGGGGGCCGAGCTCGTCGGATCGCGATACGAGCGACTGTTCGACTACCTCGAGGTCGACTCGCCGAACGCGTTTCAGGTATATGCCGCGGAATTCGTCAGTACCGCCGACGGCACGGGTATCGTGCACACGGCGCCGGCCTACGGCATTGACGATCTTGCCTTCGGCCAGGCGAACGGGCTGCCGGTGGTATACGGAGTCGGGCTCGATGGCCATTTCGTCGACGCGGTCGAACCGGTTGCCGGCCTGTTCTTCAAGGATGCGGACAAACCCCTGATACGCATCCTGAAGAAACGCGGCCTCATGTTCCGCGCCGAGCGCTACACGCACAACTATCCCTTCGGCTGGCGCACCGGCGACCCGATCATCTACTACGCGAAGAATGCCTGGTACATCCGCACCTCCGAGTTTCGGGAGCGCATGGCGGAGCTTAACCGGCACATCAACTGGGTCCCGGAGCATATCCGGGATGGCCGCTTCGGCAACTGGCTCGAGAACAACGTCGACTGGGCCCTGTCGCGAGAGCGTTTCTGGGGCACGCCGCTGCCCGTGTGGACGGACGGCGAGGAGAATTACCGTTGCGTGGGCTCGGTGGCCGAGCTGGAAACGCTGACCGGGCAGAAGCTCGCCGACCTCGACCTGCACCGGCCAGCCGTCGACGACATCAGCTTTGAAGCGGACGGCAAGACCTGGCGCCGCGTACCCGAGGTCATCGACTGCTGGTTCGATTCGGGCGCCATGTCCTACGCACAGTGGCACTATCCGTTTGAAAACAAGGACCGGTTCGAGCAGCACTTTCCCGCCGACTTCATTTGCGAGGCGATCGACCAGACCCGCGGGTGGTTCTACACGCTGCATGCGATTGCCACTCTCGTCTCGGACAGCGTCGCTTACCGCAATTGCGTCTGCCTGAACCTCATAGTCGACAAGGACGGCAAGAAGATGTCCAAGTCGCTCGGCAATATCATCGATCCCTACGAGGTGTTCGACACCGTCGGCGCCGACGCGCTGCGCTGGTACTTCCTTGCGCGCCTGTCGCCGGACGTCCCGAAGCGTATCTCCGTCGATATCGTCGCCGATGTCGCGAGTTCCTTCATCAACACGTTCTGGAACACCTACGGTTTCTTTGTCCTGTATGCGCGCCTCGACGACATCGACCTCACACGCGACGTACCGGCGGCGGACCGTCCGGAAATCGACCGCTGGGCGATGGCCCTTGCTCACCGGACGATCAACACGGCGACTGCGGCACTTGATCAATACGATGCAAAAACTGCGGGCGAAACCATCGAGTCCTTCGTCGACCAGCTGAGCAACTGGTATGTGCGGCGGAATCGCCGACGCTTCTGGAAATCGACGGATACGGCCGACAAGCACATGGCGTACCTGACGCTTTACCAATGCCTCGATGCGGCTCACAAGCTGATGGCGCCGTTCGTGCCGTTTCTGTCGGAGTACGTCTACCAGAATCTCGTGCGTAGCGTCGATACTCAGGCGCCACAGAGCGTACACATGGCGGCCTGGCCACTTGCCGACGCAGCGTGGCAGGATGACGCGCTGCTCGCCGATGTCGCGGTCGTCCAGAAGGTCGTGAGCCTCGGTCGTGCCGCACGCGGTCAATCGGGTGTCCGCACGCGACAGCCGTTGTCACGGCTCCTCGTTCGCACCCCCGACGCGGAAGCACAGCGTGCGCTCGAGGCGCATCGCGACCAGGTGCTGGAGGAGTTGAACGTCAAGCGCGTCGAATTCATTGCCCGCGATGCCGGACTCGTCAGCTATCGCATCAAGCCGAACCTGCCGCGCCTCGGCCGCAAAGGCTACGGCAAGCAGCTACCGGCACTGAAGAACTGGCTCGCCGACGAGGCCGATGGTGCGGCGATCGCGAGCGCCGCGGCAAAGGGGTTGCCGTTCCAGGTTCCCGGGATTGACGAGCCGCTCGAGCCGGAGGATTTCCTGATCGAGACGAGCGCCGCGGAGGGCTATGCCTGCGCCGAAGATGCGGGCTACCTTGCCGCTCTGGACACGACACTCGATGATGCGCTCATCGATGAGGGCATCGCGCGCGAGCTCGTACGCTCGGTGCAGGATGCACGCAAGCAAGCGGGCCTGGAGGTGTCCGACCGAATCGTCCTCGGCATTCGCGGCAGCGACGACGTCACGCGCGCGCTACGTTCGCATCGCGACTACGTCATGAACGAGACACTCGCCGGGCAATGGCAGGTCGGCCAGGCTGCGCCGCTCTATTCCGGCGATCGCGAACTGGGTGCTACGCGTTGGCAAATCGAGTTCAGCAAGACCGCGTGACAGGCGCCGCATCGCGCTTGCGCGTCCATTCGCTTTGCTGTAATAAGAAACGAGCGCAGCTTCCTGATAGGACACGGACAAGCACAGGAATGAACGGCCCTGAAGAGGCCGCCCGCTACAGGACGTAGTGACTCGCTAGCGTGACTCAGCCGCCTGCAAACGATGAGAGGATGCCGGCGGGGAAACATTCTCCTACGCTGGAGTGGAGATGACGAACCTCGTCAATCGATTTTACGCCGCCGCGTCGGTCCTTGCCGGTGATGGCCATATAAAACAACGACTTGCGGAAGCCTACATCGGCCACCTGACCGGTATTCACGGCAGCGACCTGCCGCCGACCTTGCAGGAAGCGTTTGCCGAACTTCGCCGCCGGATGCACAGCGTCCCATCCCAGAATGGCGAGGGTCCCATTCGCGCCTCGGTACGCAAGATGTCGGGACCTGACGCGGCTGAATGTGCCGTCATTGTTCTCGACCTGTATCGTGACTTGCTCCGCCTCGGGAACAAGGTCGGCCGCGTCGCGGACGAGGAGTCCGACGTTGCTCCGCCGTTTCTCGTCAAGAAGCTCTCAGCCTGAATCCTGCCGGGTATCCGTCAGGGCTCCCGAACCGGGTAGTAGATATAGGTCAACAGGTCCGCTTCCGGAACGGCCGCCGGGTCGCTGACATAGGACTCCCAGGAAGCGCCGTCCCGTTGCAGGCCATGCGCTGCCAGGTACGCGGCGATCTTCCGGTGCGTCCCGGCCAGGTGCCGATAGGGCCCTTTATGCGTAACCCGGAGTACGCTGCCGCCGTCCGTGCGGCCGAGCCGGACTCCCTCTGTATTACGCGGTGTCGTATCCGTCACACCCGTTACCGGGATGCCCGCGTCGAAATTCAGCCGGGCGCCGCTGAAGTCGCGGGCAATCGACAGCGGCGAGCCCGCAGCGCGAAGCTCATGCGCCTCCATGAAGCCCAGGATGTCGGAATAAGCTCTGCCCAAGGCCTCGGACATCGACGCAGCGTCCGGTGCCGATTGCATCGACTTGTACGCGATCGGCTTCGGCTCGACCTGGATTCGTTCCACGCGGAGCTCACTGAAGTCGGCGGACGGCAATGACTCTGCAAGCGCCTCGAGGTTTGCGAGGCTATGCTCGTAACCCCGCCGGATGATGCCGGTTGCCAACAGCCCGACGTAGCGGCCGACGAGATTGTAGCCGTGGTCGTGGGTGAAACCCCAGCGGAGCCCGGTGCCGCCATCGGAGGACTCAAGGTCGAACCACGCGCGGGCCTCGCCTTTTTCCCCGGCGTTGATCAGGGTTTCTATGTGCTCGTGTGGTCGGCTCTCGACGATCGTTTGCGTACCGCTGCCAGCGACGGGGCCGTCCCAGGCGACGGTCGACCCGGCTCCGCGGACCGGCCCCGAATAGCGATACTCGGCGTTCGGGTCAATTTCCGCAGTGTGTGACCAGAGCCGCGTGCGGCGCATGTCGTTCAGGAGTGCAAACACCGTGGCGGGCGGGGCGTCGATCCCGGCTTCGAGAACGAAGCGGCTTTGTCGCGGGAGCAACAGGCCGATCACCAGGAGCAGCGCCAGCAGCGCGCCGATGCCGTAAAGCACTTTCTGCACGGGCCGATCCGTAAATGATTGCGGGAGCGCTGATTATTCCACAGATCTGGACGGTACAATGCGCGCATGACGAGCGTTGAGTCCCGCACCCTGCCGATCGGCGTGTTCGATTCCGGTGTCGGCGGTTTGACGGTCCTGAAGGCACTTCGCACGGCGCTGCCCGGCGAGGACCTGCTCTACCTCGGCGATACGGCGCGGCTGCCCTACGGCACGAAGAGCCCCGCATCCATCGCCCGTTACGCCTGCCAGGCGACCCGCCACCTCCAGGCACAGGGGATCAAGTTGCTTGTGGTCGCCTGCAACACCGCGTCGGCGGTCGCGCTGGATGCGCTCAGGTCCGAGATGGCGCCCCTGCCGGTCATCGGCGTCGTCGAGCCCGGAGCCCGCGCTGCCGTCGCCACGAGAGCCGGGGCGTCCCACCTCGTGCTCGCTACCGAGGCGACCGTTCGTCTCGGTGCCTACCGCCGTGCCGTCACGGCACTCGACCCTCGCGCCACGATTCGCGAACTGGCCTGCGAGATGCTGGTATCCCTGGCCGAGGAAGGCTGGACGGACGGTGATATCGCCTCTGCGATTGTCCGGCGCTACCTCTCACAGTTGCCGGACGAGGCGCGCACCCCCGATTGCGTCATCCTCGGCTGCACGCACTTCCCGCTGTTGCGCAGCGCGATTGCCGGGGTGCTCGCGCCTGGGACGGCCATCGTCGATTCCGCAGGCACCACGGCAGAGGCCGCGCGCA
>JBGTLY010000310.1:0-35968 GCA_041743865.1 Woeseiaceae bacterium | reverse complement strand
GTCGCTCGCCGTGTACATCGCACCCACCCAGGGGACGCAGCCGCCCCGCACGAGCGCGCCGAGTTCTGAGGCGGTAATGAGCCGGGTATCGATGTCGTGGCCGCGGGCGCTCTCGACCCAGGCCTCGTAAGCCGCGAGGTCCTTCTCGCTCCGCGCCGCGAACAGGCAACCGCCCTGGGTAAAGTCGACCTGCTCGCCAATCTCGCGTTCGAGGCCGCACCAGATGCGGTTGGCCGCGATCGCCATCGGCAACTCACGCAGGTCGCGGCCCTGCTGCCGCACCCAGCCCCAGTTGCGGCCGGATTGCTCACCGGCGATGTGGCCTTTCTCGCAGACGACGACGTCGATGCCCTGCTTCGCGAGAAACCATGCGGTCGAGATGCCGACGATACCGCCGCCGATGACGATGACATCCGCCTGCGACGGCATCGTGAGCGGTGCTTCGATCGGGCGCTGCCAGTTCTGCCTGACGAGGTTTGGCGGCAGGGCGCCGTCGGGCTGGGAGCTCACCGCTCGTCTCTTTCGACCCGTTCCCGCACGTAGTTGCGAATATCGAGGCTCCAGTCTTCCATCGGCCCGTAGAAGCCGCTCGTGAACGCGCTGGATTGCATCCCCCGCTGCACGCTTTCGCAGATGGCCCAGTCCTGCCGGTTGACGAGGTCCCAGAAGTCGACCGCGTCGGCCGGATCGAATGCGCCTTTGGTCATCTCGTCGGGGTGAAAGAGGAACTCGCAGGCGATGTCGGTGTGCCCCGGCGAGCGTGGCCACAAGGTGAAGGCAGCGACATGGTCCATCGACAGGCTGAGCATCATGTTCGGGTAGACGAGCTCGCCCTTGTGCCGGATTTTTTCGCTTTCGTCGAGTCCGGGGAAGGGCGCCCGGGTCGTTGTTCCGGAAAAAGTAAACGTGTTCGTACCGGCCTGCTGAGGAATGCCTGCTTCCCAGTCGAGATCGGCGCCGCCATTGACGCGAAAGGCGGGAACGATCCGGCACAGCTCGGGATGAACGCCCGCGCAGTGGTAACACTCGTTGTAGTTCTCGAAAATGACTTTCCAGTTCGCGGCGACGCGATAGTCGATGCGCCAGCCGCTTCGGAGCTCGGCGAGCGGATAACGCGAGATCCGGGCCGACGACACCGCAAGCATGTCCTCGAGTCTTTGTGTACCCGGTGTGAGCCTCAGGAAGATGAAACCGCCCCAGGTCTCCAGTTCCACCTTGTGCAGGCCGAAACAGGATTTCTCGACCGACAGGTGCGGCGTGCTGTGCAACTCGCCGTTCAGCCGGTAGTTCCAGGAGTGGTACGGGCAACGGATGCCAGCCTGGAAATGCCCTGCCTGTTCCAGCCGTGTGGGACTCGGCACCAGTTCGGAACCCCGGTGCCGGCACACATTGTGGAAGGCGTGCAAGGCGTCGCCGCGAACGATCAGGATGCTGTCGCCGAGCACGTTGACGAGCCGGAAATCCCCTTTCTCTTCGAGCCCTTCGATCCGGCCGGCACAGAACCACTCGCGCTTGAATATACGCTCGCGCTCGAGCTGAAAATGTGCGTCGTCCAGGTATTGTGAACCCGGCAATGTGGCTTCCAGCTTGTGCAATTCGGCGTTCATGTATCCTTCGCATTCAACCCGTTTAGATGCAGCTATGCAATACGACATCATCGTGATCGGGGCCGGCCACAACGGGCTGACCACCGCTGCCTACCTCGCCAGGGCGGGCCGCCGGGTGCTGGTGCTCGAACGGCGGGAGATCGTCGGCGGTTGCGCCGTCACGGAGGAAGTCGACCCGGACCGCGCGCCGGGTTGCAGGGTGTCAACGGCCTCCTATATCGCGAGCATGCTCCGGCCGACGATAATCCAGGACCTGAAGCTCGCCGGGCATGGCCTGCGCATGGTCGCCTGCGACCCGGGCGTGCAGGCCGCGTTCCGTGACGATGGCGGCGACGTCGCTGCCTGGTGGACGGACAGCGGGCAGATGCGGGCCGAACTCAAGCGCATTGCGCCGGACGACGTCGAGCGCTTTTTCGACACGGAGGCCGAGCTCAGGAAACTGGCCGCGTACCTGCAGCCTTTTTTCCTCGAGGCCCCGCCCGACATCGGCGCCCGCGGCTTCGCGAAACTGGGCGAAGGGCTGCGTTTGTGGCGACGCTTCCGCGGGATCAGCGGCACAGAGGTCGCCGGGCTGACACGTTTCCTCACCGGCTCGCTCGGCGATTTTCTCGACCGCCGCTTCGTGTCCGACCGGCTCAAGCGGCTAATCCTCGCCAACAGCCTGTACGGCAAGCATGGCGGTCCGTACCAGCCCGGTACGGCAATGGGATTGTTGTTTCATCTCCTGAGCGGCGGCGATGCCGGCCAACAGGCCTGGCAGGGGCATGTCATCGGCGGCATGGGCGCCATCAGCCAGGCCTTGCGGGGCGCCTGCGAGGAACTGGGCGCAAGCATTCGAACCGGTGCGCCGGTGCAACGCATCAATGTCGTGAACGGCAGGGCCACGGGTGTGACGCTCTTGTCCGGCGAGGTCGTGGATGCGCCGCTCGTCGTATCGAACGCCGACCCGAAGCGGACATTCCTCGCACTCGTCGAACCCTCGGAACTCAGCGATGATTTCCGTCGCGAGGTCGCCAACATCCGCATGGACGGGCCCGCCGGCAAGGTCAATTTCGTGCTGTCGGAAGAGCCACGGGTACGCGGTATGCCGGCGGAGCGGACGCGCGGGCAGCGATCGCTGTTTACCCTGATCCCGACGCTCGCCGAAGCCGAAGCGAATTACAATGCCGCGCGGACGGGGCGTATACCGGAACGCCTTTGGGTGGACTGCGTGCTGGCGTCGAACGTCGACGACACGCTTGCGCCGGAAGGGCGCCACATGCTGACCTGCTTCGTGCAATACCTCCCGTACCGTCTCGCTGAAGGCAGCTGGGATGACGAGCGCGAAGGGCTCGGCGATCGTGTCACCGAACTCATCGGTGAATACGCGCCCAACGTGCCGGGCTCTGTGCTGGCGCGCGCCGTCCTGTCGCCGCCCGATCTCGAAGCGCGCTTCGGAATCACGGAAGGCAACATCTTTCACGGCGACATTTCGCTCGAGCAAATGTTCCACATGCGGCCCTTGCCGGGCTGGTCGCAATACCGCACGCCGATCGAGCGGCTTTATCTCTGTGGCGCCGGTACGCATCCCGGCGGCGGTGTAACCGGCGCTCCCGGCTACAATGCGGCGCGGCAGATTCTGCGCGACACGTAGGAGCGGGCCATGCCCGCGATGTGGGAGCGGGCCATGCCCGCGAATGGAACGTTGTTCGCGGGCATGGCCCGCTCCTACGGGAAATATCTTGAGAGCGCTTCGAGGAACGCGTACTCGTCGACGCCGTGCCGGTCGACGGGCTTCGGCTGCGCGCTCCACAGGGCGACGACGAGATTGCGATCCGGGTCGACGAATACGAACTGGCCGAAAATGCCGATCGCGGCGTAACTTCGGCCGTGCAGCGGCCAGAACATGTAGCCGTAGTCGACCCGGGCGCCGCCGACGGACTTCGGTGTCGTCGCCATTTCGACCCAGCCCTCCGGTAACACGCGCCGGCCGTCGATGACGCCGTCCGCGAGCAGGAACAGCCCGAATCGCGCGTAGTCGCGCAGGCGCGCCGATAATCCGCTGCCGCCAACCTCGAGTCCGTCCGGCGATTCGAGCCACCAGCGGGCATCCGCTTCCATGCCTGCGGGAATCCAGATCGTTTCGGCCAGGTAATCGGCCACCGGCTTCCCGACAGCGGCCTGCACCAGTGCGCCGGCGACCTGCGTCTCCCCCGTGCTGTAGTTCCAGCGTGTGCCGGGGGGCGCGGCGCGGGGCAGCGAGGCCATGAGCTCGAGAATCGCGCCCGGCTCCTGTCGAACCTGGGCATCCAGCATCTGCCGCCGGTCCGAGTCCGGGTCCGTGTAGGTTTCGTTCCAGGCGACGCCCGACGTCATCTGCAACAGGTGCCGCACCGTGACGCCGTCATAGGCCGTGCCCTCGAAGCGCGGCAGGTAGTGGACGATCGGGTCATCGATCGACCCGATGTGACCTTCGTGAATGGCGGCACCGATCAGGGTCGCGGTCATCGACTTGACGACCGACATGGACATCCAGCGCGTGTCCGGCGCATTGCCGAGCAGGTACTTCTCAAAGCGGATCGCGCCGTCCTGGATAATCAGCAATCCGCTCACGCGGTTGAGAGCGAGGACGTCGTAGAGATCGTAGCTCGCCCCGTCGACGGCAACGCGGAAGTCGGACATCGAAACGAGGTCCTGGGGCAGCGGGCGAGCTGTGCCGTGCCGGACGGTGCGCGTGGGGAACAGCCGGTCGATATTCCGGAACGTATTGACCTGGATATCCGGGTACAGGCGACCGTCGTAGACGTCGCGCACGCTGCCGATATCTTCTCCCGCGTGGCGGTAGGGCATGTCGTCGGCTATTGCAGCGCTTTGCATCGTCGCGCAATGAAGGAGTGGCAACAGCAAGGCGATTCGTCGCACGGTCCTCGCTGCCCCCACTCGTCTGGTGACCCGGGCACAAGCATACTATGATCGCCCGCTGGTCACTGCCTGCGCCGCCCGGCGCGCCGACAAAACAAAACGCATGAGCGAACAACTACCGACCGTGGTCGCGACGTCCGTGGTCCGCGGCAGCCAGCAAGGCGAAAGCCATGGCGGAATCTATCTCGTGGACTTCGAACGGCGGGCAGGCCGACAGGTCGTTGACTGGAACACGAGCACGATCGACTTTTCCGGCCGTGGTGCGGATCGTGGACTGCGGGGCATCGCGTGCCATGGCGACGACATCTGGATAGCGGCAAGCGACGAGTTGTTTCGCTATGACCGGAATTTCGCCATCCAGGATTCATTCCGCAACCGCTATCTCAAGCATTGTCACGAGATCCGTGTGTTCGATACACACCTGTTCATGACGTCGACCGGTTTCGACAGCCTGCTCGCCTTCAACCTCGAGACGAAGCGTTTCGAATGGGGTTACTGCCTGCAGAAAACCTACGGCAACTGGGGCGGGTACACCTTCGATCCCCGCAACGAACTCGGACCGGCGGCCGTGAATGATTTCCACATCAACATGGTCTACGTGGACGGTCGGGGGATCTTCTTCAGCGGACTCAGGACAGAAGCCCTGCTGCAGCTCAACAGCAATTGGGAGGTAGGGCGGGTTTGCGACCTGCCGGCCGGTACTCACAACGCACGCCCCTGGCGGGACGGCGTTTTGTTCAATGACACGGCGAGTGATTGCGTCCGCTTCGTGTCCCGCGCGGGTGGCGAGAAAGCCTTCGGTATCCGGACCTACGACGAGTCCGCAATCGTGCATGCCGGCGTCGATGACTCGAAAATCGCACGGCAGGGCTTCGGCAGGGGGCTCACGCCATGGCGGGATCGCTACATCATCGGTGGCTCGTCGCCCTCGACGATAACCCTCTACGATCTCGCTTCGAACGCGCGTGTCGGCTCCGTCAACCTGTCGATGGATATCCGCAACGCGATCCACGGCCTGGAGGTCTGGCCGTTCTGACGATCCCGCTTCCAGCCGGCGGAGTTCAGCCGTGAGCTACTCTGCGTCTGGCTTGGCGCTGCGGCCGGTGCCGGGCAGGCCGGCCAGCGCCGTGGCGAGCAGGGCCTGCAACGTAAAACGGCGGTCGATCATGTTGATCGACCGCCGTCGCCGTCACGATTGGCAGCAGTCACGCGCGCAATCGTCCCCCGTCAGTCCCCCCAGCGTTTCCTGAAGCTCACGCCGATCTCGCGCGGCCGGTTCGTATAGACGCGCGCGAAATGTTCCCTTCCTTCGGACACCTGCGCCGCGCCCCATTCGAACTGCCCGGTATTCCAGGTGTATGCGGCGCGCTCGTCGGCCACGTTGTTGATGAAAATGGCCGCGTCCCAGGTATCGCCCTGCAACCCGAATCGCAGGTCGCCGATCGCGTACGCTTCGTTCGTGAGCTGCGGATTGGGATCGGAGTCCGCCGGCAGGGGCTCCAGGATGTTCAAGGAATCGCCCTGGTAGGACCACTGCGTCCGGACATAGGCGGCGTTCGGTCCGAACCAGTTGACGGGCCAGTGATACTCGATCCAGGCGGCAGCCTTGATATCGGGAACCAGCGGCAGTTGCAGGCCACTCGTCAGGTCGTTGATGCCGTCGCCGGTGAGATCGGCTTCGGTATCCGTCTCGGCTTCCATCCACTCGGCATTGGCGCCGAATACCCAGTTCTCGTTCGGCGAGTAGTCCACCTCGACGTTGACGCCGGTAATATGCGCTGCACCGGCGTTCGTGACCACCTGCTGCCAGGGCTGGCCGCATTCACCCGGAATCTGGATGCTCGGGTCCGGCACGCCGTTGAATTCGCACTGCACACTTGACGGATCGACGAGTTCGAGCTGGTAGTCCGACCAGTCCATGTGATACCCGGTCACGTTGAACCGCCCCTGGCCGCCCGCGAAGTTCGACTTGTAGCCGAATTCGTAGTTGTCCATGAGGTCGGAGACGTAGTTGCCCGGGAAGAACGGCTCCCCACGCAGGCGGTTGATGCCGCCCGGCCGTTTGCCGCGGGTATACAGGCCGTAGAGCATCCTGCCGTCCCCGTCGGCGTCGAACATGTAGTTGACGCTGACTTTCGGGATGAACTCTTCGTCGACGTTCTTTCGGTCCGGTGTCGGCACGTACGCCGGGAGGCCGAAGCCGCCGGGATGGTTCGTGAAGTAATTGTTCGTGTTGGAGCGCTCGTAGTAGCGGCCGCCGGCGGTGACGTCGATCGAATCGCTGAAGTGCCACGTCATCTCGCCGAAGATGGCCTTGGTCTCCCAGTCCGTGCGGCTTTCCGAGTACCAGTGCGAGGTTGCCAGCGGATCGACCGGCTCACCTCTGATGAACTCGTAGTACTGTGCCGAGATGGAGTCCTGGTACAGGTTCTGGGTGCCGTCGCCGCCCAGGGTCGGCTGCGCGAACGAGGACTGCCAGTCGTCATTGCTGCGCTCGTAGTACAGGCCGACGAGCCAGTCGAGGGTCTCCCCCTGCGCCGACAGGCGGAATTCCTGCGTGATCTTGTCCTGCTGCCCATACAGGAAGGAACCGCTGAAGAAGTCGCTGTCGACGCTCGGGCCCGCGCAATACACTGGCCAGAAGACGACATAGCCGTTGTCCGGATTGGCGAAATAATAGTTGGCGTAGGGGAAATACGTGGGGTTCGCCAGCATGTAGTCTTTCGTATACGCGGCATCGTGGCAGTACGTCGCCGCCCAGTAATGCGCGTAAGCGGTAACGTCATACAAGTAATTGTTGTCGCGTTCGTAGTAAGACGTCGCGGAGACGAGTTGCGCGAAACCGAGATCTGCATCGAGTGTCAGGGACAGGACGCTGAACTCGTCCGCGGTCCATTCGTCGTGGAAGCGTACCGTCTGCAGGTCGCCGACAAAGGGGTCGTAGTAGTTATCGGCGCCGGTTTCCGTCTCCTGCCACATATAGCCGAGCGTGGCCGACCAGTTGTCGTTCATGTGCCAGAGCAGGCTCGCCCGGGCGCCCATGATGTCGGCCTCGTTCCAGTCCTCTTCAACCGAGGCGGAATTATCCAGGGTGCCGAAGTTGGCGGGGTAGAAGTCCGGCCCGAGAAAAGCCGATTGATCGGGCGTATTGCCGGCGACATTGTCGATGAAGCCGCCGTCCCGGTCGTTGTAGCCCACAAGGCGCAGCGCAAGCTTGTCGTCGATGAGGGGGACGTTGAAGACCAGCGAGCCGCGGTAGCTCATCTCGCCTTCGGAGCCCCCGCGCAGCTCGCCGTCGAAGATCGCCTCGTAGCCCGTGGGGTCCGGCTTGTTCGTCACGATGCGCATCGTGCCGGCCTGGGCATCCGAGCCGTACAGTGTGCCCTGCGGCCCCGACAATGCCTCGACGCGCTCGATGTCGACGACGCGCACGCTCGGTTGCGAGCCGGTCGTCGTAATGGAGACTTCGTCGAGGTAGACCGACGAAGTCGACTGGGCAATATAACCGGGACCGGTAATGGCGCCGCGGAACACGATGACACTGGAGGTAGGGCTGTAGGTCACGACATTGACCGACGGAGTGAAGCGGGCGTAGTCCTCCATCGCCTTCGCGCCCATGGTCTGGAGCGCTTCCTGCGACAAGGCCTGGATCGCGATCGGGATGTCCTGGGCGGACTCGGTACGTTTGCGGGCCGTTACCGTGATTTCCTCGAGTGCAGCACCGCCTCGCTGCGTTCGCTGCTCGCCTTCATTGTCCTGGGCATGTATCGCCTGGCCCGGCGCGAGGACGGCTGCGACCGCAGCCGCGATGGGTGTTAGAACGACCTTGTGCTCTGCATTCATAGAGACCCCCGTATCCCGTTCTGGTTTTTTTGGCGGATAACGCCAAGAGCCAATCTAAACGCGTCGCGGCTCAACCACAAGTGCTTTGCTTGGCACTCCCGAGGCGACAGTGCTTGGTCCGGATGCGGCGTATTCCGCTGCCTTGCTGGCTTTAGCACTCGTTTGAACCTGTTGCTTGCCGACCACATAGAGCAAACGCGACACGAATACGGCGCTCATTCATGCCTGCGGGCGATCGGCTTCCGGCAGTTTTGACAGCAACGGTTCCAGGATCTCGATCAACTCGCCGAGATGGGACTCGTAATTGCGCCACAAATTGACCGAACTCGCGTAGATGGGGCGCCGGACCTGCTCGGAGCTGGCGGTTTTGACCGCGCGTTCCGTTTCGTGGAAACGCAGGCAGGACGCCTCGAAGGGCAGGCCGCAGAAATCGAGCAGGCGTCGTACTTCGCCGTCCAGGTCGTTGACCACGCGCTCATAGTGTACGTCCAACACAAAGCCTGGCATCACCTGGTGCCAGTGGTCCATGAGCCGCTGGTATTGGAGGTAGTACTCGCCGAGTTCGACGAGGTCGTAGCTGAAGGGCTGGCCGCTGGCAAACAGCTGTTTGTAAGTCCCGAGGCAGCTGTCGAGCGGATGGCGGCGCGCATTGATGATCCTCGCGTTCGGCAGGGCGAGGCGAATCAGGCCCGCGAACACGAAGTTGTTCGGGTTCTTGTCGATGAAGTACGGGGCACCGCGGCGGTATTGCCCGGTCCGACCCATGTATTCCCGACCGATGCGCGACCAGCCGGCCGAATTGAGTTTCGCGACCGCCTCCGGGAAGCGGCGATCCTTGCGGGCGCGGCGTCGTAGTTCGCGCACGACCTTCGACAGGTCGGTCAGCTCGTGTGTACCTTCGACCTGGCTGTGGCTTGCCAGTATCTGCTCGATCAGTGTGGACCCGGAACGCGGCAGCCCGACGACAAATATCGGCACCGGCTGCACGTCGTCCCCGGGCCGCTGTGCCAGGAAGGCGTCGTCGAAAAGCTCTATGACCCGGTCATGTGTGCTTTCCGTGTCGACCGGGTCGTAGGATTCCGCGCTGCGCCGCAGCCGGTTGCAGGCGGCGAAGTGCGGGAATGCCTGGTCGAAGTCCTTGCGGCCTTCCAACTCCAGCCCGAGGGCGTTGTGGATCTGCAGCCGTGATTCGGCAGTCAGCACATCATTGTCGAGTTGCGCCAGCATCATGGCGACCTCGTCATCATCGAAGCGGAAGGTCTTGAGGTTCGCGAGACTCCACCAGGCTTCGCCGTGCTCCGGCTCGAGCGCAATGCACTGGCGATAGCTGTCGACCGCTTCAGGCTGCCGTCCAACGGTCTTCAGGTGATGGGCCAGCGCGCACCAGGCGGCGCGCTTTTCCGGGTCGAGTTGCACAACTTTGCCGAAGGAGCGTATGGCGTCCTCGTGATGCCCGGCTGCACCTGTCGCGCTCGCATAGACCATGTACGACTCCGGCGCATCGGGCGCGAGTTCGACGACCCGTTCCGCGCTTTTGACGGCGTCTTCGAATTTGTCGAGGTGACGCTGGACGTTCGCGAGGTCGACCCACGCCCTCGTGTACTCGGGCGCGAGCTCGATGGCGCGTTTAAGGAAAATCTCGGCTTCCCGGTATCGCTCGTGCTCGCTCGCGACGGCAGCCAGGAGGCGCGCGGCTTCGACGTGATCCGGATCCTGTTTCAGGATGCGGCGATAAATTGCCTCGGCTTTGTCCTTTTTGCCATCCCGTCGGTGCTGGTCGGCTTTCACGAGGTCGTCGGCAAATGCCAGCCGGTTCCGCCCCCGGCGCCCGGCACCCGCCGCCATCGCCGCGAGTTCACGTGCCTTGTCGATCTTGCGGCGCACGAGGCTGGAGGCAGGGTCGAGCTCGAGTGCCCGTTCGTAGGCGGCACGTGCGGACTCCGGCTCGTTTGCGACCAGCAGCAGGTCGCCGAGCGTATCGTGGGCGAGAGGAAAGCCGGGGTACCGTGCCAGGGCTGCATCGACATGACGCCGTGCCTTTCTGAAACGGCGCAGCGCGAGGTTCGCCTTTGCCGCGAGGCACATCAGGTTGCCATCATCCGGAAACGCGGAGAGTCCGTGCTCGCAAGCCCGGGCGGCGCCTGCTGCATCGCCGGCCCTCAACAGCGACGCGGCGTCCCGGAACAACTGTTGCTGGCTCGCTGTTTCGGAAATTTTCCTGCTCCTTGGCTTGCCGGCAGCACCGGCATTGCCGTAATTATGCACTATGAAAATCTTCCGTGACGCGGCCAGGCGCAAGGACTTTGTCATCTCGGCGGAGTTGTTCCTGCGGCCGGAGTCGAGTGCCGGATCGCTTGCCGCGCAACTCGTGCTGATCAGGGAACATGTCGATGGCGTGCTGCTGACGGACAACCAGGGCGGCCGGCTGCACCTGTCCCCGATCGCGGCAGCGAGCCTCGTGCTTGCGAACGGCGTCGACCCGATCGTGCAACTCGGGTGCCGGAATCGAAACCGGGTGGCCCTGCTCGCCGAGCTATTGGGCGCGGGGGCCATCGGTGTGTCCAGTGTCGTCCTGGTGCGCGGCCACCGCGTGCCGGAGGGCTTCCTGCCGCGGCCGAAAGCCGTACTCGATGTCGACCCGGCCGAGCTCATCGCAATGGCCAGCCGGCTCAAGGCAAACGACGACCTCGCGTCACTGCCGGAACTTTACGTCGGCAGTGATTTCACGCTGCACCGGCCCACCGCGAACTGGCAGCCGGCAAAGCTTCTCGCCAAATCTGCGAGCGGTGCGCGTTTCGTTTTCTCCAACCTGTGCATGAATGTCGAACTGGTCCGCAAGTACATGGCGCACGTCGTTGCGGCCGGCGTTCCGCGGGAGATGAACATCCACGTAAGCGTCGCGGTCATGGGCTCCGCAGACGACGCCCGCTGGCTGCGCGATTCCCGGCCCAACAACCTCGTGCCGGACGAGGTCATCTCGAGGCTCGAGCGTGCGTCGGACCCGGAACAGGAGGGGATCCGCATCTGCGCCGAACAACTACGGGAGCTCGCCAAAATCCCGGGCGTGCGAGGAGCGCATCTCGTCGCGACCCGCAGGCTCGCCGCCATCCCGGCGGCCATCGAGTCGGCCGGGCTCGGCCCCGCCGCGTAGGAGCGGCCCATGGCCGCGATCATTGCGTAGGAGCGGCCCATGGCGCGCGATCATTGCGTAGGAGCGGCCCATGGCCGCGATCATTGAGGGTAAGTTGCTATCGCTGATTCGCACCGGCGGGCAGCACACGTATCGCACCGGTGGGCATCGCGGGTATTGCCCTCGGTCATGGCTCGGCTGCGCTGCGCTTGCCTGCGCTTTACTTCCCTCGGACAACACCCGCGACGCCCGCCGGTGCAGTTCGGCGATCGCAGGATCCCGGATATTCTCCGGTCAGGGCTCGGCTGGGGTGGGCCGGCCGGCAGTTGCGGGCGGTGCGGGCGCTTAGGTCAGCGCCGGGGGTTCGGGCAGCCGCGCTCCACGCCTGTTCGACCGAACTTAAGCGCAGCGCGGCGCAGCCGAGCGAGCCATTCGCGAGAACAGGCGTGGAGCGCGGTTGCTGTGAGACAGGCCCCGGGCTACCGCTGCGGCTAGGCGCTGATCTGCTCAGGCGGGACGTAGTCGAAGATGAACGTGATCCGGTCCTCGGCACCCTTGTTCATTACCGAGTGAGTCTTCTGGTTATTGATCTCGTAAGCCTCGCCGACTTTGAACTGGTACGGCCGCCCGTCGATCATGAATCGCACACGCGGGTTGGTCGTGATCGGCACGTGAATGCGGTGGCCGCGGTGAAACGAGGGATGCCGGTCGGTATGCGGCGTGATCTTCCCGCCGGCTACGAGCTTGGCTGCCATCGCGCGGATCACGGTTCCGCCGGACGGATAGAATCGCGCGAGGATATCGTTCATCAGGGGAAGCGCCGCGTCGGCGATGCGCGGCCAGCCCGGCTCACGTTTCACGACGATTTCGGGCCAGCGTTCGATGTCGACGAACAGCATCACGATCGATTGCGTGGCGTGATGCACTTCGAACGCTTCCTGCCGGTACTCGTCCTCGTGCCAGGCATCCGTGTCCTGCGCCAGTATCACGTCGCGGAGCGTCGCACTGTCGACCGGGCCAAGTTCGCGCAGCGGTATGTCGATATCCATGCGTTATTATCGTTGCCTGGAAAGAGAGACATTCCACTCGAATTCGACCGGGAGAGCAAGATGACTCGAATGCCCCTGTTGCTGGCGAGCGTGGCGCTCGCGGCCTGCGCTGCTTCGTCGCCGGGCGTACCGGAGGCGGACGATATCGTCGATATTCACTGCGGTCTCCTGATCGACGGGCTTGCCGATGCGCCGCGGCGTGACCAGCTCGTCTCGATCCGCGGCGAACGCATCGTGGCCGTCAATGACCTGGCTGGCGGCGCCCTCGATGTGGACCTGGATCTCGGCGACTACACCTGCCTGCCGGGTCTCATTGATACTCATGTCCATATGGCGAGCCTGGCCTCGGATTCCGCTGACCTCGAGGCCCTGTACCGGAGGAGCCGGGAGGAAACGACCCGGATTGCCGAAGACAACGCAGAGAAAACACTCGATGCCGGTTTCACGACGGTGCGCAACGTCGGTGACTATTTCCCCGCCGTCGTACTGGACCTGAAGCGGCGTACGGAGAGCGGTGCTGTCGCCGGCCCGCGCATCCAGACCGCGGGACCGTACCTCACGATACCCGGCGGCGGTGGCGACCTCGTCATCCCGGGCGTGGATGAGGCATTGATCCCGGCGGAGACTCGCCGCGGCGTTGCGCGCGGCCCCGCCGATTTCGCCGCGAAGACACAGGATGCGATCGACAACGGCGCCGACCTGGTCAAGGTCATTGCATCCGGCGCCGTCTTTGCATTTGGCGGCGTGCCGGGCGCGCCCGAAATGACACCGGCCGAGATCGCAGCGGTCGTCGACGTCGCCCATGCGAGCGGGCGCAGGGTCACGGCACATGCGCACGGCGCGCAGTCGATCAAGGACGCGATCCTCGCGGGCGTCGATTCGATCGAACACGCCGCGCTAGCCGATGATGAAGCGATTGCCCTGGCCGCCGGGCACGGCGTGGCGTTTTCCATGGATGTGTACAACGGCACGTATACCGCGGAGGTGGGTGAGGCGGAGGGCTATCCGGAAGAGTTCATGCAAAAGAACGACGAGACCACGGAAACGCAGCGCATCGTCTTCGAGAAGGCCTACGCGGCGGGCGTCCCGATCCTCTACGGCACGGATGCGGCGGTCTATCCGCACGGTCTCAATGCGCGCCAGTTTACGGTGATGGTGGAACGCGGTATGCGACCGATGGATGCCATCCGGTCTGCGACATCCGTCGCCGCCCTGCACATGGCGATGGACGGTGACGTCGGCGCCATCGAAGCGGGTCGCTATGGCGACCTGATCGCTGTTCGCGGCGATCCGCTCGAGGACATCGCGATCCTCGAGGACGTTGCCGTCGTCATCAAGGGCGGGCAGATCGTTAAAGGTCCTTAGGCGCCGGCTCTACGGTAGCCGAAAAAAGGGGGTCAGGTTACATTTTCCATCAAGAACCGAAAATGTAACCTGACCCCCTTTTTACTTTTTATGGGGCCGGCTGGGGGGTCCGCGGAATCACCAGGGCGTCGACGGCAATAGCCGCCGTCGGCGAAGTAATGACCGGGTTGACGTCGAATTCCTCGATCGAATCGCGAAGCTCATGCACGGCCACCGAGAAGCGCGACGCGAGTTCACACAGCGCACCGATATCCGCGGCCGGCCGGCCGCGCAGTCCATCGAGCAGGGGACGCAGGCGCAGTTTGTCGAGATAGCGGCGGGCATCCGCGGCAGAGAAAGGCGGCAGCGCGAAGACGACGTCACCGAGGGTCTCCGCAAGGATCCCGCCGAAACCCAGCACCACGATCGGCCCGAACTGCGGGTCGCGCTTTGCGCCGAGCAGCACTTCGACATCGCCATTGACCATGGGCGCCACGAGGGCGGCAGCGCCGAGACGTTCCCTGAAGGATTGGTAGACCTCGAGCAACTCGATTTCGCTCCCGATCCCGACGACGACCGCCTCCTGTTCTGTCTTGTGTGCGAGGCCGGCACGCGCGGATTTCAGTACGACCGGGTAGCCGAGTTGCCGGGCGGCGTCCGCTGCCGTGCCGGAGGAATCGACCGCGATCGGCCGCGACGTCCGCACGCCGAAGTGCTCGAGCAGCGATAGTGAATCGGCTTCACCCAAGGCGGTGCCGGACATCAGCGTCAGACGTTTCCGCCAGGAAGACACGATTCGCGGATTGCAATCGGGGAGGGGGCCTCGCTCGCGCGCGAGAAAATCGCGGTAAGCAAACAGCGCTTTTACGCCACCGAGGAAAGACCACGTCCCGTCGAGTACGGGGAAGCCGGCCCGCGTGCTGTCGATAATCTTCGGGTCGTGGCCCGTCCCCTGTCGCGCGGCAACGAGGGCCACCGGCTTGCCGGTGAACTCGTGCGCCTTTTTCATGTAGCGCAGGTAGCTGGCATAAACGTTGCCGTAGGGTGCGCGGTCGTGCACGACGGCGCCCAGGGCCGCATCCGGGTCGTTCAAAAGCAGCGAAAAGCATTTCGCCATGTTATCGCCGGCGTTTTCACCGCCCCGGCTCCACGCGTCCAACGGGTTCACCGCCGGAAGTTCCGGGGGCAGGACGTTCTCCAGGGCCGCGACGGTTGCCGGCGCCAGCACCGTTAGCGGTACCCCGGCCGCGTCGGCGAGGTCGACCTGCAGCTGGCGTTCACCGCCGGAGTCATGCAGCGTCACCAGGCCGCCCTTCCCCACGGGATGCAGCTGCGCGAACAGGATCAGCATCGTGGTCCATTCGTCCTGGTCGCGCGCGCGCTGCACCCCGTAGCGCTCGAACAGCGCGTCGTACGTCGCATCGTCACCCGCTATCGCACCGGAGTGCGACACAGCCAGTCGCGCGGCGGCCTTTGTGCGCCCGGTCTTCAGCGCGACAATCGGAATCTTTCGGCGTGCGGCTTTCTCGAGTGCCGCAAGAAAGCCTGCAGGGTTCCTCGCGGTTTCGATAAACAATCCGACGACGCGCGTTTCGGGCAGGTCGAGGGCGAAGTCGAGATACTCGTCCATCGTCACCGACAGTTCGTTGCCGGTCGATACGGCCAGGTTAATGTCGAGACGTTCCTCGCAGTCGATGATGCCTGACATGCCGGAACCCGAATGACTGATGATCGTCACATTGCCTGGCGGCCGGTGATCGGAACTGTCGAAGCCGCAGGCCCAGACGCCGTCGCGGACATTATAGAAACCCATGCCGTTGGCGCCGCAGACGATCATGCCCGCCGCGTCGATCTTCGCGCGTACACGATCCCTGAGGGGCGGCGGCTCGTCGTCATCGAGAGAGAGCGTGGACATGAGCACCGCAGCCGGGATACCGGCTGAGATCGCGTCATCGAGCGCCGACTCGATGCGCGTATCCGCGAGGGCAAAAATGACGAGGTCCGGCACTTCCGGCAAATTGGCCACGGCGGCATAGCACGGCCTGCCGTGCAACTCGTGGTAGCCCGGGTTCACCGGGTACACCTTGCCCGTGTACCCGCCTTTCGCGAGGTTCTTGAGCGCCCACTCGCCCATGGAGTCGGCGCGGGCCGATGCGCCGACGACCGCGACAGATCGCGGACGTAACAGCGGGTCCAGCCTGTGCTGAAGCGAACGGGGCAGAACAGGCCTCAGTACGGTCCGGGCGGCGTGGCGCTCCGGCGCGGCGGTGACCAGAAAGGCTTGTCAACGATCACGGCCTCGGCCATCTTCCGGTTCCAGTGCATTTCGCGCTGGTAGTAAATCTCCACCCAGAGCGTGTCGCCGGGTTTGCCGTGCGGCGCACGTACCGTGCCGATGGCAATGTTCTGTTTGCACACCGGAGACCAGACGGCGGAGGTAATGAAGCCGATCGCTTCGCGGTTCCGTTTCGGCCTGGCGAAGATGTAGGAATTGTGGGCCGCCTTGTTGCCCTCGATGTCGAGTTTCACGAGGCGCCAGGCCGGGCCGCGCTTCGCTTCCTCTGCGAGAGCCCTGCGGCCGTTAAATACGGGCTTCTTGAAATCGACGAGCCATTCGAGTCCCAGCTCGAGCGGCGAGCGGGAGCGTCCCGTGCGTATGGTCTCGTCCGCCGGGAGGAATTCCTGGTAGGCGGCAAGGAATCCCGCCTCGATGCGCGAGTGCTCGAGTGCTTCCGTGCCGATGGCGCGAATGCCGTAGAGCTTGCCGGCGTCGAACAGGGCGTCCCAGAGCGCTCCCGCCTTTCCCGGTTCGATCCACAGCTCGTAGCCGAGGTCACCGGTGAAGCCCGTACGCGAGATCATCAGCTCCGCGCCCTGGAAGTCGACATGCGTGAGGCCGAACGGCTTGAGCTTGCCGAGTTCCGGATAGCCCATGGCCGAAAGAGTGCTGTACGACGTCGGACCCTGCACGGCGAGCGCGGCAACATCATCGGTTTCGTGCCTGAGTTCGACGTCGAAGCCCAGTGTCGCCGCCGTCAGCCAGGCGAAGTGCCGCTCCTGGGAGCACAGGCGATAGTCGCCCTCACGGAGGTGGAAGATCGTGCCGTCGTCAATGACCTGACCCTGGTCATCGCACCAGACGGCATACGCCACCCGGCCCGGCGCCACCTTGTTCATGTCGCGGGTTACCAACCGGTCGAGATACGCGCGTGCGTCCGGCCCGGTGATCCGGTACTTCGTCATGGGCGTCAGGTCGAACACCGCCGTCGCGTTGCGGATCGCGAAATACTCTATGTCCGGGCAAAACAACGCGTCGGGCGTCGTGTAGCCTTTCCACGTGTGCCAGTTGTTGAGCGTATCGAGCGCCGACAGCCGCGAATGAAACGGCGTCGGCAGGCGGCCCTGTGCCACTTCCACAGGGGAGTGCGAATCACTCATGCTTTGTCCCTCGCGAGAATCGTGCGGGCCGCGTTCCGGCCGGCGGCACCGCTTACACCGCCGCCGGGGTGCGTGCCTGCGCCGCAAAGATACAGGCCGTCGAGCGGCAAGGCGTACTGCGCTGCGCCATTGATGGGCCTGACGAAGAGAAACTGGTCCAGCGTGAGCTCGGCATGGTGCCAGTGGCCGCCGGTGATGTGAAACTCCCGTTCGATGTCCGCGGGCGTCAGCAGTTCGCTGGCGCTCACCAGGGATTCGATACCGGGCGCGTAACGGGCGATGCGCCCGATGACGGTTTCCAGGAAGCCGGCTTTCGAGGCATCGTCCCAACCGTCGCGCAGCTCGTACGGGGCGTACTGCACCACCGCCGACAACACGTGTTTGCCCGCGGGCGCGAGCGTCTCGTCCCCGATACTCGGGAACGTGATCTCGACTACCGGGGCCGGTGAGGCTTCGCCGTACTTGGCCGGGTTGAAGGCACGTTCTACGTAGTGTTCGTCCGGCGCGATGACCAGCCGCTCCGCAAGGTCCTTAGTCGACAGGCCGGTGAATTCCGGCAGCGCGTCGAGCGCAAGGTGAAGCTTGGCGGCGTTGCCTCGTGCCCGCAGGCGGCTCGTGCGGCGCGCGAAGCCGGTTTCGAAATGGCGCGCGCCGACCAGCCCGTTGATGGTCTGCTTCGGATCGACGTTCGAAATCACCGTGTAACTGTCGAAGCGCTCCCCGCTGTCGGTTTCGACGCCGGTGACCCGGCCGTTTTCCACGACGATGCGCCGGACCGGCAGCCCGGTGCGAATCGTCACGCCGTTGCTGCGCGCCACGTGTGCGATTTCTTCGCTGACCGCACCCATGCCGCCGGCGGGAAGTGCCGACTGTCCGTGCGAGCCGGCGAGCCGATAGAGGTAAGTCAGTATGGTGTTGGGTGAGCGCGGCCCGAGGTGCGTGCCGAGCACGGCGTCCAGGCTGATGGCGCCCTTCAGCAGGCCATTCTCGAAACGCTCCACGACTTCGTCGTGGATATTCATGCCTATCAGGCGCAGGAACTCACGCATTTCCGTCTTGCCAAGCCGGCGGATGTCGAAGCCGAGCTGTGCGAGCGTCATGAGGTCGCGCCGGCTTTTTGTGCCGAGTCGCGGAGGCGGTTTGTTGAGGTAGGTCGCGAGCAGGTCGGCGAAGCGTTCCATGCGCTTGCGGAAGGCCCGGTATTCACGGGCATCGGCATCGCTGACCCCCGTTACGTCCTTGCGAGTCAGCTTGAGGTGCTGGCCGTCTTCACCGAGCGCGATCGTTGCGAGGTCGTCACGCACGAGCCGGGGTTTCAACCCGAGCTCCTTCTGGACGACCGGCTGCAGCTGGTAGAGCAGGTGCGCGCAGGCGGAGACCGAGTAACCGTCAGCGAATTCGCGGGTTGCCGCCGCGCCCCCGACCTGGTCGTTGGCTTCGACGACCAGTACCCGCTGGCCGGCCTTGCCGAGCAGGGCAGCGCAGACCAGGCCGTTGTGCCCGGCGCCGACGACGATGGCATCGTACTTGTCAGTCGTCACCAAAGTTCTCCGGCACGGTGTTGGGACGTTTCAGGTCCGAGAGGATCTCGCGCGCGGCGTTTGCGCCTGGCGCGGCCATGACGCCGCCGCCCGGGTGCGTGCTCGACCCGCACATGTAAAGTCCCGAGACCGGGCCCCGGTATTGCGCATAGCCCGGCACGGGCCGGTTGAACAACAACTGGTCCATCGTGAGTTCGCCGTGAAAAATATTACCCTCGGTGATGCCGATCTGGTCCTCGATATCCTGCGGCGTGCGAATTTCGACGTGCAGGATGAGGTCCTTGAAGTCCGGGCTGTACTTTGCGATCTGGTCGATGACCGTCTTGCCGAACGCGTCGCGCTCGGCGTCGGTCCAGCGGCGTCCCTCGATCTGGTGCGGGCAGTACTGGACGAAACAACTCATGAAATGCTTGCCCGGCGGCGCCATGGTCGGATCGTTGAGCGTCGGGATCAGCATGTCGACATACGGGTCCGTGGACCATATACCGTCTTTCCAGTCGTCATACGCGCGTTCCATGCGCTCCATCGAGTCGATGAAATGCATGTCGCTGTTGATCAGGCTCGAGCCCTTGGGCAGCGCAGGGAAGGTGGGCAGGCCGTCCAGCGCGATGTTGAGCTTGCCGGAGGAGCCGCGAATCTTGAAATTCTCGACACGTCGATAAAAGTCTTCCGGCAGGTCCTTCCGATCCATGCAATTGAGGAAGGTGCGTTTCACATCCATGGCGGACACGACCACCCGGCCGCTGATTTCGTCACCGTTCTCCAGCGCGACGCCCGTCACCTTGCCGCCATTGACAATGATGCGCGCGACGCCGGCCTCGGTGCGCAGTTCGCCACCCGCAGCCTGGAATGCGCCGGCGATCGAGCGAGAGACGGCACCCATGCCGCCGCGCGCGAACCCCCAGCTGCCGACGTTGCCGTCGACTTCGCCCATGTAGTGGTGCAACAACACGTAGGCCGTTCCCGGCGAATGTATGCCGAGTGCCGTTCCGATGATCCCGCTGCCGGAGAACGCCGCCTTGATGACGTCCGTTTCATAGTACTCGTCGAGGTATTCGGCGACCGACATCGTCCAGAAACGGATGGTCTCGTACATCCGGTCTTCGCCCATCTCGAGGAACTTGCGGCCAATCTTTGCAAGCTCCCTCAGGTCGGACGGTTTGAACGAGGTCGGATCCGGTGCCGTGGACAGCAGGAACTCGCGAATGAAACGGCACTGGCGCATCGTGTCCGCGGAATAGCGTTTGTGAGCGTCGGCGTCGTGCCGGGAGAAGCGCGCCATCTCGCGGTAGAACGCCTCGTCGTCGTGGTAGGACCCGAAATAGTCGCCATTCTGCATGAACGTGACCGAGCCGCCGTACGGGGTGACCTGCAGTCCGTGCTTGTGCAGCTCGAGCGCCCGGTAGATCTCCGGACGGAGGAGGCTGCATACGTACGAGCAATTGGAGTAGATCCAATCCTTGTACAGGTTGCGGCTGACCGCCGCTCCGCCGATATAGTCGTTCTTCTCGACGCACACGACGTCGAGACCGGCGCGCGCAAGAAAGGCTGCCGTCGTGAGGCCATTGTGTCCGGCCCCGACGACGATCGCGTCATAGGTTTTCATCGATTCGCTCTACGCTCCGCGCGTCAGGCTGTTGCTGCCTGCTTGCTGCCCATGTCCAGTGTCAGGTCTACCGCCCGTTCAAAGCGCTGCAGGGTCTCGTCGAGATAGCCCACGGTGTGCGCTTCGCAGAGAAACCATGGTTCGCGGGAATCCGGTTCGACCAGCACCCCTTCGTCATGCAGGTTCGGCGCCAGTGCATCATAGAAGTCGTAGTCGGATTCCAGCCAGCCGCGGTAGTCGCTTGGCGGCGTCTCCGCGAAGAACAGGCCCATCAGAGCCGGGTGCCCCGTAAAGCTGTGGTCGATCTTGCGTGCTCCCAGAATCTGGCTCATGCCTTGCTGAAGCTGCCTGCCGTAGTCGGCAATGTCCGCGAGCGCAGTGGTTTCGTCAAGTATCTGGAGCGTCCGGTGGGCTGCCGCGAGCGACACGGAGTGGCCCGTGAAGGTGCCGCCGTGCACCACGCCATCGCCGAAATGCCGCATGATGTCCTCGCGGCCTGCGACGACCGAAATCGGGTAGCCGTTGCCCATTGCCTTGGCGAAGGTGCAGATGTCGGCTTTGACGCCGTAGAGTTCCTGGACGCCGCCCTTCGCGACCCGGAAACCGGTCTTGACCTCGTCGATGATGAGCACGACGTTGTAGCGGTCGCAGAGCTCGCGCACCGCGTGCACGTACTCGCGCGTCGCGGTGATCGCGCAGCAGTTGCCCATGATCGGCTCGATCATGAAGGCGCCAATGCGGTGATGATGTTGCTTGAACAGGTCCTCGACCGCGTTGGCATCGTTGAGCGGCAGGGTGTGGTACAGGCGCTTGAGCACCGCCGGTACACCATCGCCGTACGGCATGATCGGCGGCGCGCCGTCTTTCGGGTCCCAGTCCTCGATATCGGTGTACCACATGACTTCGCTGAACACGCCGTGGTAGCCGCCTTCGACGACCACGTGAGAATCCTTCCCGGTAAACGCCCGCGCCACGCGCAGGGCGGCCATGACCGCCTCGGTCCCGGAATTCGAGAAGCGCACGAGTTCCGCGGCGGGAACCATCCGGCTCACACGGCACGCAACCTCGTACTCGAGTTCGGTGGAGAGCGCGAACACCCCGCCGACCGACATGCCGTCCATTGCGGCCTCATCGACGCGCGGATCCGCGTAGCCCAGGATGATCGGTCCATAGGCGAGGCGGTAATCGATGTACTCGTTCCCGTCGATGTCCCAGACGCGGCCGCCCTTGCCGCGCTTGACGTAGATGGTTTCCTTATCGCCCCAGTAGCGGAAATTGGAGGACACGCCTAGCGGCAGCTTGCCGACGGCCCGCTTGAAATGAGCATTGGAATTCGCCAGGCACCGCATACAACCTCCCGTTGCCGATTTGCCCATGTTCCCACGGCGCGGTTTTGCGGTCCAGAAAAATGAATGAGTATTCATTCATACTATGGCATGATAGTCTAAGGAAAATATCTGAAATTCAGTCTGTTGGGTGCTTGATACTCCGTCCAGAGGCTCCATGGCGCAAGCGCAGAAAATGGGTGGTGGCCGCGCCGAAGCGCGCGCCAAACGCCGCCAGCAACTCATCGATGCGACGATGAAATGCATCGCCCGCAAGGGCATCGGCGGCATGACGCTCGCGGACGTGGCCGGGGAAGCCGGCCTCTCGCAGGGCATCGTCAACCTGCATTTCGAAAGCAAGGACAATTTGCTTCGGGAAACCCTCGAGGCGCTCGCCGGCGAGTACCGGGCGCAGTTCGAGCGTGCGATCGGGCGCGCCGACGGATCGCCGGCCGCGGGTTTGCTGGCGCTGATGGAGCTCGACGTCAGCCCGGGCATCTGCCAGCCGGCAAAACTAGCGGTGTGGTTTGCGTTCTGGGGTGAGGTCAAGTCGCGGCCCACGTACCGGAAGATCTGCGACGAAATCGACAGCTACTACGACGATGTGGTCAAGGGCTTGTGTTCGGACATCATCGCCGACGGCGCTTATCAGCACGTGACCGCGAACCAGGCGGCGATGGCATTGACCTCGATGACGAACGGCCTGTGGCTGTCCTGCCTGGTGAGCCCGCAGGAATGGAATCGGCACGAGGCGCTCGATGCGGTGAAGAGTTACCTGACCCATGTATTTCCCAAACATTTCCGGAGCCCCGGCGAATCGTGAACATACAACTCAGTGACAGCGCCCTGCGCTGGCAGTCGATCGCGCGCCAGTACGCGGATAAGTACCTGCAGCCGCACGAGATCGAAGCGGAACTGAATGGCGGGGAACTGCCGCTTCGCATTCAAAAGCGCAACAAGGCGCGTGCAATCGAACTCGGCTTTACGCGGATCGACGTGCCGAAGTCCCACGGCGGGCTGGAATTGCCCATGGAGGAGCAGGCCGCCATCTGGGAGCAGCTCGGCCGGGTCACGAATGCATTGTCCTGGTGCTTCGCGGAAGCACAGAGCTGGATGTTCGAGGCCTGCACCGAGGAACAGCTCGAGCGCTGGGTATTACCGATGACGAGAGGTGAGCGCAAGGATTGCTACGCCATCACCGAATCCGGGCCGGGCTCCGATGTTTCCGGCCTTGACGCAACGGCCGAAAAAGACGGCGGCGACTACCTGTTGAACGGCGAGAAGTGGTATGTGACGAGCGGCAATCTCGCCGACTTCTTCTTTTTCCAGGCACGCATAACGGACGAGGACGAGGACGCCTTCTTTTTTGTCGACCAGGGCACGCCGGGAATCGAGGTTACCGCGAACCCCTTGTTCAGTCACACTTATGCGTCGCATCATCCTACGTATCTCTTCAGCAATGTGCGCGTACCCGCCGGCCACAGGGTCGGCAAGCCCGGCGACGGAATGGCATTTACGCACAGCTGGTTCCGTCACGAGCGGCTCATGATCGGCGCACGGAGCTGCGGTGCGGCGGCCCGACTGATCGAGGAAGCGACCCGCTTCGCCAACGATCGAATCGTCGACGGGGCGCCGCTGTCTGAGAAACAGCTGATCCAGGCGATGCTCGCAGACAGCGTCACCGAGCTGTGGGCATCGCGCCTGATGACCTACGAAGCGGCACGCGCCAGTGACCGCGGCGAGGACCTGAAGAAACTGCACGCGCGCTGTTCAATGGTCAAGCTGTACGTGTCCGAAATGGCGAATCGGGTCGCGGACCGCGCGTTGCAGATCTTCGGCGGCCGCGGCTACATGAGGGAAAATGTCGCCGAACGTTTCTTCCGCGAACTCAGGGTCGACCGCATCTGGGAGGGCACGAGCGAGATCCAGCGCCTGATCATTGCCCGGGCCTTGCTCAAGCGCGGCCTCGAGGGTATGTAGAGAGACTGGCGAGGGATACCAGGGGAGCGCCATCGTCCTGCCCGGAAAACTGATCACAACTGCGGTGCTGGCATCTGCGGGACTTGTCTCCGCATGTTCTGGCGACAGAGCGGGTTCCGAGCGCGACGCCAAGGTCGTCAACGTCTACAACTGGGCGGACTACATGGCGCCGGAGGCGATCGCCCTGTTCGAGGCCGAGACCGGCATCGATGTCAACTACGACATTTACGATTCCTCGGAAGTCGTCGACGTCAAGATGCTGACCGGCAACAGCGGCTACGACGTCGTGGTGCACAGCTACCAGTTCTCAGCGCGCCTGACGCCGATCGGAATTTACGCGCCGGTCGACGACGCGCAGCTCGAAAACCTAGACAATCTCGACCCCGTCGTGATGGACCGCATCGATGTCTATCCCGCCGTACGCGGGTATACGGTGCCGTATCACTGGGGTACGACCGGCTATGCCTGGAATGCAAAGATGGTGCGCGAGCGCTTGCCCGACCATCCGATGGACAGCGCCGACGTCCTGTTCGATCCGGCGGTAGTGTCGAAGCTAGCCGATTGCGGCGTCACGCTCCTCGACAGCTCGACCGACTTGCTGCCGATGGTGCTCGCGTATCTCGGGCGTGACCCGAACTCGATCGACATGGACGATCTTGCCGCAGCAGAGGCGCAGCTCACTCTCGTCCGGCCGTACATCCTGTACTTCAGCAACCAGAAGATGATTTCCGATCTCCCGAACAAGGAGGTCTGTGTTGCCATGAGCTGGTCCGGCGATTACGCGCAGGCGGCGACGCGGGCCGAGGAGGCAGGCATTGACATCGACCTCCGTTACACGATGCCGAAAGAAGGCTCGGGCCTGTGGGTCGACGGCCTCTACATACCCGCGGATGCACCGCACAAGGCGAATGCCCACCGCTTCATCGATTTCATGTTGCGCGGCGATATCGCTGCGATGAACGCGAACCTGACCTACTACGCCAACGCGAACCAGGCCTCGTATCCGATGGTGTCAGACGAGATCCTCGAGAATCCTGCGATCTTTCCACGTGCGGCGGACTGGGACCGGCTGTACCCGGTGCTGCCCGTGGACCCGAAGGCCGAGCGCCCGCGCACCCGCGCTTTCGCGCGCGTCAAGAGCGGCCTCTGACCGTGGCGGCAGCGAACGGAGACCGGCCGGTAAGCCAGCGGCCCATCGAGGAAGGCTTCATACGGATCCGGAACGTCAGCAAGCGGTTCGGGGACTTCGTCGCGGTGGACGACGTCAGCCTCGACATTGGCAAGGGCGAGCTGTTCTCGATACTCGGCGGTTCCGGCTGTGGCAAGACGACATTGCTCCGCATGCTGGCCGGTTTCGAAGTGCCCAGCGCCGGCACGATCGAGATCGACGGCCATGATGTCACGCTTCAACCGCCGTACGAGCGGCCAGTGAACATGATGTTCCAGTCCTACGCGCTATTTCCGCATATGAACGTGGAGCGCAACATTGCCTACGGCCTCGTGAAAGACGGCGTGCCAAAGGCTGAAGTCCTGCGTCGTGTCGACGAGATGCTCGCCCTCGTGCAACTCAGCGACTTCCGTCGCCGCAAGCCGGCGCAGCTTTCCGGCGGGCAGCGGCAGCGAGTGGCGCTGGCGCGCGCGTTGATCAAGAAACCAAAGGTGCTGCTGCTCGACGAGCCGCTCGCGGCGCTCGACAAAAAGCTCCGGGAACACACGCAATTCGAGCTGACCGGCATCCAGTACGAAACCGGGATCACATTCGTCGTCGTCACGCACGACCAGGAAGAAGCGATGACGCTGTCGAACCGCATCGCGGTCATGGACAAGGGCCGCTTGCACCAGGTCGGTACACCGAAAGAGGTCTACGAATTCCCGCGCAGCCGCTTCGTCGCCGAGTTCATCGGTACGATCAATACCTTCCGCGGCAAAGTCACGGCGATCGACGATGAGCGCATCACCGTCAGCTGTGAAGCGACCGGCACCGATCTCGCCGCCGTTGGCCGGCACCTGCTTGCCGTCGGCGACGATGTCGAGATCGCCGTCCGTCCGGAGAAGATTTTCGTCACGAAGGAACAACCTGCGGAAGACGGCGGAGTCAGGTTGCAGGGTGTCGTCGACGACCTCGGCTACCTTGGCAGCCGGTCGCTGTACCGCGTGAAGCTGCCGAGCGGCAAGGTCGTACAGGTCAGTTCGCAGAATCGGCGCCGATCGGTCACGCGATTTCTCGAGTGGCAGGACCCGGTGTGGATAACATGGCAGCCGCAGAGCGCCGTCGTGCTGGTGGACTGAGGTGAACGGCGTTCATGCGCATCGCCGTGATCTCCTGTGGCAGCAGGTCGCCGTCGCCACCCCGTACCTCTGGCTCCTTCTGTTCTTTCTCGTTCCCTTCGTCATCATCCTGAAAATCAGCCTTGCCGATCCGGTCATCGCCCAGCCGCCGTTTACGCCGGCCGTCGGCGAGGACGGGCGGCTTGGCGTGTCGCTCGACAATTTCACGTTCCTGCTGAGCGACAAGCTGTACGCCGTGACCTATCTGCGGTCCGTGCTGATTGCCGCGATCGCGACTATTCTGTGCCTGGCGCTCGGTTTCCCGATGGCCTACGGCATCGCGCGCGCGCGGGAAGAAGTGCGCAGCCTGCTGCTGCTGCTCATCGTCCTGCCGTTCTGGATCTCTTTCCTGCTGCGCGTCTATGCATGGATGGGTCTCATGAACAGCCACGGCGTGATCAACAATCTCCTGCTTGCGATCGGCGTGATCGATGTGCCGCTGAAACTCATGTACACGGACTTTGCCGTTTTCATCGGCCTCACCTATTCATACCTGCCGTTCATGATCCTGCCGCTCTACGCAACGCTTGAGCGGATGGATCCGGACCTCATCGAGGCTGCACAGGATCTGGGCGCGTCACCGACACGCGCATTCTGGGACGTAACCTGGCCCCTCGCACGGCCCGGTGTCATTGCGGGCTGCCTCCTGGTGTTCATCCCGGCGATCGGCGAATACGTCATCCCCTATCTTCTCGGCGGTCCCGAAGCGCTTCTCATTGGCCGAGTCCTGTTCGATGAGTTCTTTGTCAATCGCGACTGGCCGCTGGCCTCCGCCGTCGCCGTGGTCCTGCTCCTGCTGCTCGTCATCCCGATCGTGATGCTGCAGCGCAACCAGGCGAAAGACGAGGAGGGAGTGACATGAAGCGGTCTTCGAAATTCATCCTCTCGACGCTGGTCTTCGGATATGCGTTCCTGTACGTGCCACTCGTACTGGTCGTGGTCTATTCGTTCAACAGTTCGCGGATCGCAACAGTGTGGGGCGGCTTTTCGACACGATGGTATGGCGCGCTGCTCGGAAATGACCAGGTGCTGGATGCGGCGTACCTCAGTCTCCGGATAGCCGTGACATCGGCCACCTTTGCCACGATACTCGGGACGATGGCTGGACTCGCGCTTGCGCGCTTCGGGCGTTTCCGGGGGCGCACGCTTTTCGCCGGCATGATCACCTCGCCAATGGTGATGCCAGAAGTCATCACCGGCCTGTCGCTGTTGCTCTTGTTCGTGAGCCTGCAACAGTTGATCGGATGGCCAGGCCAGCGCGGCTTCTCGACCATTACGATCGCTCACACGACCTTTTCAATGGCCTATGTTGCGGTCATCGTCCGTTCGCGGCTCGCCGCCATGGACGAGTCCCTCGAGGAGGCGGCGATGGATCTCGGTGGCCGGCCCCTGCGTGTGGTCTTCGACGTGACCCTGCCATTGATTGCTCCGGCCATGGTTGCCGGCTGGCTGCTTGCGTTCACGCTGTCGCTCGATGACCTCGTCATCGCTAGCTTCGTTTCCGGCCCCGGCAGCAGCACTCTGCCGATGTACATCTTCTCGAAGGTCAAGCTCGGCGTTTCGCCCGACATCAATGCGCTTGCAACCCTGATCATCCTGTTCGTGAGCCTGGGCGTGCTCGTCGCGTGGCTTGCCTCGCGCCGCGCCAGCCCGCCGTAGGAGCGCGCCATGCGCGCGATCGAGATTTTATCGCGGCCATGGGCCGCTCCTACGACGGATCCGGTGCGGTAGGAGCGCGCCATGCGCGCGATTTATCGCAGCCGGCCGCTCCTACGTTGGCGGCGGCGACGACGGGCGGGCGAGCTCTTTGAGCAGCCATTCCACGTAGGTTTTCTCGGCCTTCTCCATTCCGGAGAACGGGCCCGGGCGATAGAAACTCGAATGCACGCCCCTGGAATTATTCACGATAATTGTCTTGTCGGCTTCCGTCGTGACGTCCCACAGCCAGGTCAGCTCGGCGACATCGTAATCCCGGCCTTCTTCCGCGTCGCCTCGTACGAGCCAGTAGATGTCGCAGCGCGAGTTATCTTTGTCGAGCGGAGAAAAAACATAAGCGACCACATGGTCGCTGTACGCGAGGAGGAACGAAAACGGACCGAAGGAGAAATCAGAGGCGCCGCAATCGTAGTCCGTGAGTTTGCCGAGCAATGGTGCGACCGGCTCGCCGTCGCGGCTGCCGGTCCTGTATCCGTCGAACATCGCCGTTCGGCTGTAGCCGTAGCCGATGTCGCCCGGGCGTGCCGCGGTGTCGATGCGGTCGATGTAAATCTCTTTCAGGCCGCAGGCTTCCATGCGCTCCTTCATATGATCCTGGACACGCTCGCGTTTCTTGCGATCGAGCATCAGGGTGTGCATGCGCGCGTAGTCCGGATGCGCCGTTGCGCAGTGGTAGCACTCCTGGTAGTTCTCGATCGAGAGCTTCCAGTTCGCAGGTATCGGGTATTCCTTGTACGCAGCCACCTTGAGATGCTCAAAGTCGAACATCGCCATCGGTTCGGCGAGCTCGGCCTTGCAGTTCTCGAGCGACGGTGGATTGCCGCAAAAGCTCACGAACACGAGGCCGTGAATCACGTCGCAGGACACTTTGTTGAGTCCGTGAGCACCCCAGTCAAAATCGTCCGGCATGTCGCGTGCGCCGACGAGCTTGCCGTCGGTGTCGTAAACCCAGCCGTGATAAGGACAGGTGAACTTCCGTGTATTCCCGTGGGCTTCGAGGCAGACGAGCGAGCCGCGATGCCGGCACACATTGGCGAAAGCCTTGATCGTGCCATCCTGGCCGCGAACGATAATCGCGGATTCGCGGCCGACTTTCATGACCTTGAAATCGCCGGAGTTCGGCAACTGTGACTGGTGCCCGGCCAGTATCCAGTTTCGATTGATGATCCGTTCGAGTTCGAGCTCGTAAATATCGGGATCGACGTAAAATCGCTGGTCGAGCGAATAGCCGGGCTTTTGCGCTGCAATCAGCTGGTCAATGGCGTTGTGGCCGTTGGTGTGCCCATTCATCGGTGTCGTGGTCATGGCATCAATACCGGGTTTGAATCGGAGAATCGAAGCAAGCCCGGTACGATATCACAGAGTTTTCAGTCCACGCGCGTGCCGTTCAGCAAGGCACTGAGGATTGGGGCATTTCCGGCCGGACCCAGGCTTTGCAGGCGATCGCTCAGGTCGCTCATCAGCGCAAAGGCCTTGGCGTTCGCGGCCTGCTCGAGTTCGTAACCGGACTCCACGAGCTCATCTTCCGCTTGAGATGCCGCTTCGGCGAGGAAGGCTTAGCCGATCTTCCTGTAGGCGCTGCAGGCATCGTCGATCGCCTTCTCGACCGCATTGCGGTCGAAATCGTTGCGTGCGCCGGAAAAATCGAAGCGATAGCGGCCATCCTGCGGCGCGTAGGAGGAACCGATGACCTGCACATCCAGTTCGGCGCTGTTGGATGCCCGGGTCCAGGTTGCCTGCATCGGAGCCACGTCGTAGCGCCAGCCGGCCCCGAACACGGCAAACTCATCAGGTGCCGGGCACTTCGCCGCTATGGCCTGGTCGACAAAGGTGTCGAACGCGTGGCTCGCCGTCCATGCATCGCGCAACGCCGGCTCGAACTGGGCCCGGTTGAAATCGAGATCCTCCGGCGTCGCGGTCTCGGGCGCAGCCTCGACCATTTCTTCTTCGGCCGGGTTGTCCGGCGCTTCTTCGACCATTGCGGCGAGCATCATCTCTACTTCCGCCTCGCCCAGCATGGCAAGCATTTCTTCGAGTTGCGGACGAGCAAACACCTTCGTCTCTTCGTCCATCGTCGCGAGGATCTGTTCGAGTGCGGACTGCTGGTACGGCTTCAGTTCGGCCGCTGGCAGTAATGGCGCGGCAGCCAGAAGGGCGGCTGCTACAAGACGGGACAGGGTTTTTTGCATACGGGAATCTCGCCGCGGGGACGGCGAGATTCTGAACCTTTCCGCGCCGATTTCAATCGGAAAAAATCCTTTTCCATCTGAAGGTTGCGGAGCGACTGCGCTCAGTATCCCTTTTCCGGATCCACGACGTTGAGGAGGGCATCGCCGGCGAGGAAGCGGCGCACATTTTCCTCGAAGAAAACCGGGTAGTGATCGCGTTCGTTGCCGAAGGCCGCGATATGCGGCGTGATGATCACGTTGTCCATTTGCCAGAGTTCGTGATCCGGCGGCAGCGATTCAGGCTGAGTGACATCGAGCCCGGCGCCGGCGATGCGGGCGTCTTTCAGGGCCGCGACCAGGTCGGCGGTCACGACGCTACCACCCCGGGCGACATCAATGAAGGAGGCCCAGGGCTTTACGGCTTCGAAAAATCCGCGTCGAACAGATTCGTACTTTGCGGCGTCAGTGGCAGCGCATTGACGATCACGTCTGCTGGGCGGCGAGATCCTCGAGCTCGTCGGACAGCCCGACGTAGTCCACGAACTCCGGACCGCTGCGGGAACTGTTGCGTGTCGCGAGCACCTGCATCCGCAAGCCGTCGGCGCGCTGGGCTACCGCCGTGCCGATGCCACCGAGACCCACCACCAGGATTGTCTTGCCGGTGAGCGACGTCATGTTCGAGCGCTCCGAGATACTGTCATTCTACTCGCTCGCGGGCATCGCGCGAGCGTGTTGCGGCAGGCCGCGTGCGAGCGACAGCATTGCGATCGCGTGCTCACCGATGACGGATGAGGACATCTTCGATGATGTCCTCAATGCTTATTTCCTGGGTGCCTGTTTCCTCGACGGCGGCCTCCCCGTACACGGGAGCGGGGGCACCGAGGGCGATGAACAGCAACAGGTTTAACGGGCGAAACATGGCAGGCTCCAGGTAAACAAGGGAATGCCCGGGACGGTCGGGCTCATCCGGTTCGGGACGGCCGGTACAGCCGGCTCAGGCCTCGGGCAGGTACCTTAGCAGGAAGCGCTTTACGTTTTCGCCCATGACGAGCCGGACGTCGTGTTCCTGGATGCCCGCGCCCAGCATCGCTTGCGTCAGGACTGCGAGCTCCGCGGTGTCGAACATCACCGCCGTCGCGCCGTCGTAGTCGGATCCGAGCGCGACGTGTTCAGCGCCGAGCAGATCAATTGCATAACGGATGGATGCGGCGACGCCGGCGGGCGTGACATCGCAAACCGCGGCGTCCCAGTACCCGATGCCGACGAGCCCGCCGCCGTCCGCGATTCGCAGCATGTGGGCGTCGTCCAGGTTGCGTGCCGACGGACATGCGCCCTGCAGCCCGCCGTGCGACAGGATCACCGGCCGCGAACTTCGCGCGAGCACATCCTCGACCATTTCCGGTGCGGCATGGGCAACATCGACGATCATGCCGAGGTCCTCCGCGCGATCGACGACCTCGCGCCCGAAGGCGCTCAGGCCGTCGCCGCTCGTGCCATGCAGCGAGCCGCCGAGTTCGTTGTCAAAAAAATGCGTTAGCCCGACGATGGGAAGGCCTAGGTCGAACAGGCGGTCGAGATTTGCGACATCGCCCTCGAGCGGATGCGCGCCCTCGATCAGATACAGCGCGCCGATGGCCCGGTCTCCCCGCTGGCGTTGTTCCACGAGCTCGCGAAGTTCCGCCTGATTCGTGAGCAAACAGACGTCGCTTGCCGCATCCAGTCCCTTGAGTTTGTTTAGCTAGTACACCGCACGCTCGTACAGGCTGTTCCAGGTGCGGGGCGGCCAGAACGACGCAATCGCGAGCCGGGTGATGTTGTCGGAGGCGGCATCGTTTTTCTCGTAGTTCAGGCCGACGGGGCTCTTGGTCGTCGCACTGAATATCTGCAGCGCCACGTTGCCCTCCTGCAGTCTCGGCAGGTCCATGTGGCCGGTGCGGGAGCGTTTGAGCAGGTTCCGTTTCCACAGCAATGAATCCGAATGCAGGTCGGCGACGAACAAGGTGGCGTGAAGCTCCCGTGCCTCGGGGCTGATCGCCCAGGCGCCATGCGGGAGGTTCACGTTCTGCGCCCGCTCGATGTGCCCCGGAAGCCCGAATGCCGTAAAGAGCGCGATGATGACCAGGAGGATCAGTGCCACGATCGTGAACGTCTTCATCAGGCGTGATTCGAACAGCAGTGTTTACGCGACGGCGGCATCCTGCGAGCCTAACACCCCGTCGCTTGACGGGGCAGGCCGGTCCGATTAGTTTGCCTGACACCGGTGTCAGTCGATCCGGGTACCCCGACAGGAACGCACAATCGCCGCGCTGCTCGTCATCCTGCTCGCGTTAAATCTGCTCTTCGACCTGCGCGCGCTGCGCTTCGTCGAGTCCGCAGGCACGGCCGTCTGGCGCCGCGTCGCGCCGCTCCTCAAACGCGTACTCCCGGCGACGACACTGCCGAGGGCACTTGCCGCCGGCTTTGTATGGGGTGCTGTCGTCGCTGACGCGCCGCCCCGTCCTGCGCCGTACGGGAGGTGCGTTGTTACTTCTCATGGGGCTTATAGCACTCGCCCTGCCGGTCGTACCACGGGAGCACGCCGAACACGGTCACGTCCACACGCTTGCGATGTAAGCCTCAATGCCGTCAGACTCCCCTTCTCACGAGTCTCGTGCCAGGTGCAGCCAATGGAGGAACGGATGAAGAGATACGCGACACAAGCAGCGACACTTCTCGCGGTGTTCACGTGGCTTGCATCGCTGCCCGGCTGCAGTGAGGACGCCTCGCCGGCGGCCGAAACGACCCCCGCTGCCGCCGTGCTGGCAGCCGAAGCGGCGGTGCGCGACACGAAACCGCGAGTCGACTTTGCGACCTTCCATGCGACGGGAGAACTTCCCTGCACGACGTCCGCGGCCGAGCCGCTCGGGCAATGCAATTTCGGCGTCCGGCGCGAAAGCGGTGGCAATGCCATTGTCACGATCACGAGTACCGACGGCGTCAGTCGCGCGATCAATTTCGAAAATGGCGAGCCGACCGGCTACGACATGAAGCCCGGCGATCCCGGGAACTTCGCGGGCAGCGCGGAGGGCAAATTGTTTGTAGTGACGATCGGTTCCGAGCGTTATGAAATCCCCGACATCGTCGTCTTCGGCGAATAGCCGCTAGCCGTAGCGTGCAACCGTCGGATCGACCTCGACCGCCCAGGCATCGAGCCCCCCCTCGAGGACCTCGAGTCGCTCGAAGCCGGCGTCGGTGAGCAACTGGCAGGCGCGCACGGCGCGTGGCCCGTGGTGGCACGTAACGACATAGCGCTGCCTCGCGTCGAGTTCCCCGATACGTGCCGCCAACTGGTCGAGCGGGATCAGTACGGCGCCGGGAATGGCTGCAACCTTGACTTCATAAAGGTTGCGTACGTCGAGCAGTTTGACGTCTGCGCGGCTCGCGCGCAGACGGGCGAACTCCCGCACGCTGATCCGCGCGGGCTCGTCGCCAGCCGCCGGTTTTCCGGGACCCTGGCAGAACGCGTCGTAGTCGATCGGCGCGGTGATCGACGGTGCAGCGCCGCAGATCACGCACTGCAGATCCTTCCTTATCTTCAGCTCCCGGAATTCGAAGGCCAGCGCGTCGAAGAGCATGAGTCTCCCGACCAGCGAGTCGCCGAGGCCGAGAACGAGCTTGATTACTTCGAGCGCCTGCAACGTGCCGATGATGCCGGGCAGTACACCGAGAACGCCGCCTTCAGCGCAGGAGGGAACCGCCCCGGGTGGCGGCGGTTCCGGGAACAGGCAGCGATAGCACGGTCCCTGCGCCGCATCGAACACGCTGACCTGGCCTTCGAAGCGAAAAATGCTGCCGTAAACATTCGGCTTGCCGGTCAGCACGCAGGCATCATTGACGAGATAACGCGTGGGGAAATTGTCCGTTCCGTCGACCACGATATCGTAGCCGGCGACGATCTCCAGCACGTTTCCACTCGTCAGGCGAACATCGTGCCTGACGATGTCGATGTCGGTGTTCAGCGCGCTGAGCCGAGCGGCCGCGGCATCGAGCTTCGGGCGCCCCACGTCCGACGTCGCATACAGTATCTGGCGCTGGATGTTCGAAAGGTCGACGGTGTCGTACTCGACGATACCGAGCGTCCCTATGCCGGCGGCGGCGAGATAGAGGCTCGTCGGCGAACCGAGCCCGCCCGCGCCGACGCAAAGCACTCGCGCTGCCTTCAGTGTCTTCTGGCCCTCGATCGTAACTTCCGGCATCACGAGGTGCCGTCCGTAACGAAGGATTTCCTGTGCGGATAATTCTCGCATCGCCTTCATTTCCGATGGTTATGGTCGTGTAACGGACCGCGCGGGGCAAAGGAGTATACTCTTCGCCAAAATGCCGGCAGGCACAACAAGAGAGGAGATCTGCCCATGGGCGGTGTCAGGGTCCTGGTCGGGACGCGCAAGGGCGCATTCATTCTGACCTCGAGCAAAAAGCGCAACAAGTGGAAGATCGACGGTCCGCATTTTCCCGGCTGGGAAATCTATCATCTGACCGGTTCGCCGGCGGATCCCGACCGGCTGTACGCATCTCAGTCGAACGCCTGGTTCGGGCAGATCATCCAGCGTTCGGATGACGGGGGCAGGAACTGGGAGGCCGTCGGCAACGACTTTACCTATGTCGGCGAACCCGGCACGCACCAGTGGTACGACGGGTCGCAGCGGCTCTGGGAATTCAAACGCGTGTGGCACCTCGAGCCGTCTCTCCACGATCCGGACACCGTCTGGGCCGGCGTCGAGGATGCGGCAATATTCAAGACGACCGACGGAGGCAAGTCCTGGGGCGAGTTGCCGGGGCTCAGGCAACACGAAACCGGTCCCGGCTGGATGCCCGGCGCAGGCGGTATGTGCCTGCACACGATCCTGCTCGACCCGGCTCGTCCGGGGCGTATTACCGTTGCCATTTCGGCTGCGGGCGTGTTTCGCAGCGAGGACAACGGCGCGACCTGGGTACCGTCGAACAAGGGCCTCGTGTCCGCGCAGATTGCCGATCCCCACGCCGAGGTCGGGCACTGCGTGCACCGCATCGCATTCCACCCGTCGAACCCCGATACGCTGTACATGCAGAAGCACTGGGACGTGATGCGTAGTGACGATGCCGGCGCGAGCTGGTATGAAATCAGCGGCGACCTGCCGACGGACTTCGGTTTTCCGATCGCTGTGCATGCGCATGACCCGGAGACGATTTATGTCGTTCCGATCAAGAGTGACGAGCACCACTTCCCGCCGGACGGCAAGTTGCGGGTCTACCGCAGCAAGAAAGGCGGCAACAAGTGGAAGGAGCTCAAGAAAGGGTTGCCGAAAAAAGACTGCTATGTGAATGTCCTGCGCGATGCGATGGCAGTCGATGCGATCGACCCCTGCGGCGTGTACTTCGGCACGACCGGTGGCCAGGTCTTCGCCTCCAACGATGAAGGCGACAGCTGGCAAGCCATCGCGCAATACCTGCCTGCCGTCCTGTCGGTCGAGGTGCAGACGCTCTGATGATCCGGGTTGTGATCCCGGCGCAGCTCCGGCGCCTGGCACATATCGAAGGCCCCGTGGACCTCGACGTGCCGGCGCCGGTTACGCAATGCGCCGTTCTCGATGCGCTCGAGGCGCGCTATCCAATGTTGCTCGGCACCACGCGCGACCGGCACAGCAAACGCCGGCGCGCTTACATCCGCTTTTTTGCCTGCAACGAGGACTGGTCTGACGCGGATCCGGACGACCCCTTGCCCGACGCTGTGGCCGACGGCAGGGAGCCGTTCCTGGTCGTTGGCGCGATGTCCGGCGGCTGACTCGGTAAGTCGTTCAGCCAGGCCGCGACCCAGACGAGCGGTGCGTTCCAGTTGATTGCGACCTCGTTCAGCGCAAAGGCTTCGACCTCGTCGCGCCAGCAGGTCAGCGGTGCGCACCGGCCGCGCAGTGCCTGCGCGACCGGGTCCGCCATTGCCGTGTTGTTCGGGCCGCCCGATAGGACCCCCGGCGGC
>JBGTLY010000309.1:0-29939 GCA_041743865.1 Woeseiaceae bacterium | reverse complement strand
CGCACCGCTGCAGCCTCCGGCGACGGTGCCACCTGAATCACCGGAGCGATGAACCGGTAGCCACGCGCCGGAAAGGTCTCGACGTACCGGGGGTGATCGGACGAATCGCCCAGGGCGTGTCGCACCTTGCGGACCAGGGTGTTCAGGCCGGCGTCAAAGTCAATGATGATCGTTGCGGGCCAGAGCGCGGCAATGATCTCGTCGCGCGTATGCAGTCGTCCGGGTTCGCGCACGAACAGGGTCAGCAGATCGAATGGCCGGTTTTCGAGGTGCACCGGCTCGCCACGCAGCCTCAGCTGCCGGGCCTCGAGGTCCAGTTCGAACTCGCCAAAACAGTAGGTCTGCATCGCCGGTATGCGTCCCGAAAAGCCGCTGGCAGCGCGAAGCCACTCTAGCATGTGGCGACCGATTGCTGCGTGCAAGGGGGCCGCCGAAAATAACGGTTGACGTACGGGCCGGCGCGCCGCAGATTGGTCACCTGTCGTGTCCGCGGCGGGGTCGCAGCCGCCGCGGGAGGTAGGTTCCCGATGGCCAGCGTTGGTCCCGGCCGACGTGTTCCGGATGTAAGGCGCTTCTTTGTGCCGACACACCGCGTGCGGGCCTGCCCGTTACTCGTCTTGCTCGCTTCCAGCCCGGCCGTTCCCGCGCCGGCCGCGGACGGCGACGTCCTCGAGGAAATCGTAGTCACGGCACGCAAGATCGAGGAAAGCCTGCTGAGCGTCCCGATGAGCATCCAGGTGCTGAGCGGCGAGTATGTCGATTCGGCAAACGTCACGAGCCTCTACACGCTGCAATATTCAGTGCCAGGACTTGTCGTTGCGAATCACGGCATGTTCGGCGCCACAATGTCACTGCGTGGCATTACAAACGTAGGTGGCAGCAGTCAGTCGGTGGCCACACACCTGAACGGCGTATATCTAAACCGCTCCGATCTGGCGCTCGCGAGAATGTTTGACGTCGAGCGGATCGAAATACTCAAGGGGCCGCAGGGCACGCTGTACGGCCGTAACTCGACCGCCGGCGCTATCAACCAGCTCCCGCACGCGCCGGAGGATACATTCGGGGCTTCGTTCGAATCCGCAGTTGGCAGCTTCGACACAGCGCGCGCCGAGGGTCAGGTCAACTTTGCCGGCCGATCGATGGCCGCACGGTTTGCCGCCGTGGGTTCGGGCGGGGAGGGCTACATCCGGAATACCCAGGATGCCAGGCGATTTGCCGAAGAAGACTATTGGGGTCTGCGCGCGTCGCTGATGTTCCGGCCGACCGCGGCACTGGAATTCAATGTGATGGCGCAAAGTGTCGCAGACGACGGAGGCGCCCACGACTTGTGGTTGCCTGGCAAGGATTTCCTGCCGGACCCGGAAGACCTGCGCCTGACGACCGTTACCGATGCGAACCCGTATCTCGACATTCAGAACGATCTGGTCAGCATCGACGCCACGTGGTTGTTCGACGCGGCCTGGTTGCAGTCCATCAGCGGCTATGCGCGCAACGAGACCTATGCTCGCGATGATTGCGCTGGCGCGCCGTGGCTCGTTGGCTGTGTACGAGCTGTCCAGCCTGTCAATTACGAGCAGTGGAGCCAAGAGTTCCGGCTGGGTTCGCCGGCCGGCAGTGAGACCGAGTGGCTTGCCGGCATGAACGTCTTCGACGGACAGGAACGTATCCACAATTACCTGCGGGTGCCGGCTTTCGGTCCGGAGCCTGCCAATGACTATATGGCCGCGACCAAGGAATCGACCTGGGGGGTGTTCGGGCAATTAACGCGACCAGTCAAGGGCCGCCTCAGCTTGACGGCCGGACTGCGCTACAGCGACGAGTCGCAATCGGTTTCGGACGTCGGCCAGGGCAGGGACGATCGTACAACCCTGACGACCGCCGACGGCGAGTGGGATTCCACATCGTGGCGGCTCGGCGTTCAGTTCGAACAGGATGCGTCGACACTCTGGTTTGCGAGCCTCGCGACAGGATTCAAGAGCGGCGGCGTCACGACAGTGCAACTCGCGGACGGCAGTTTTGACGATTACCGTCCCGAGACGGTGACGGCATGGGAACTCGGTGTCAATCGGGGTTCCCCTGGTTCGCCAGGTTTTATCACGGTTAGCATGTTCTACAACGATTTCGAGGACATGCAGGTGCAGACCATTGCCGTGGCGGGTGATCAGTTCATCTTCGATATCGACAATGCAGCGGCCGCTCGAATTTACGGACTCGACCTCTCAGCTACAGCGTCAGTCGGCAACCACTGGGGCGTTTCGGGTGCTGTCGTCTGGCTGCCAGAACGGGAATTCGTCGATTTTACGCCGACCGTTGGCAACGCGCCGCTGGATGGCAATGTGCTCACCCGGGCGCCGGAATGGTCGGCGACGGCAGCCATCGAGTATGTGTCACCGCCGCTGGCCGGAGGCAACCTGTCGGCACGTCTGGATTTCAGTTATCGCTCGGAGACCTTCTATACGAAGGAAAACCTGCCCTCGCACTCCCAGGGTGCATTTGGGGTCCTGGACCTGTTCCTGCGTTACGAGTCACGGCAGCAGCACTGGTACCTGTTTGCGTCGGCCCGCAACATGCTCGACGAAGCATACTTCGACCAGGTGTTCATCCAGACCAGCCCGGGCCGTCCCCCAAGCTGGGAAGTCGGCTTCGGCGTGCGTTACTGAAGCGCGCTGTCCTGAGGAGCGCGAGCAGCATAAGGAACTCGATACCTGCGGCGCCACCCCCGCTGCTACCGCTGGCAGTGTTTGCTGCGCCGATCCCGCCGGCTGTGACGCCGCTACCGCCGCCTCCGCCCCCGCTCGAGCCTGCGTCAGTGGTTCCCTGGATCGCAACAGAGGCGAGAGCCGTGGCGACACCGGCGTTCGGATTGAACAACTCGACTTCGAAGTACTCCCATTCTTCAGCAATATCGTCTTTGACGACGTCTACATGAATGCTGCGGTCGCTCATGTCGCCATCCGGCCAGGCCAACGTTCCGGTCATCGCAACGTAATCGCTTGGGGCGATCGCGGTACTGTCCACCGTCCGGTAGTCGACAGTCAGGCTGCCGGTACTGCCTCCGGTTCGTTTGATTCGAATTTCAGTCGCAGCGTCACCTTCCGCGACGGTGAAATGCGCGTTCGCAAAGCCAGCCCAGCCATTACTGCCGGCACCGTAAGGGTCGAGGCGTGCAATGGCGATCGTCGGCCAGTAGTACCAGTCGTAGCGGTCTATATCCGCGCCGACTGCCACCAGCTTGCCGTCCGACTGTTGCATCAGTTGCGCGGGATAAGCCACGCTGACCTTGTTGCCGGCGCCAAAATCGATGGTCGTCATGCCGTGATTGCCAAACGCTGTGTCGAGGACGCCACTTGCCGGGTCTATTCTCGCAATCAGCATGTCTGCCCGCGGCCACCATTCCAGGCCGAACATCCGAATCTCGTCGTAGTCGTTGGGGTGAAACTGCGCACCACCGATTGCGACTGAACCATCATTCATGAAGAGCAGCGTTTGCGCCAGTGACGGATGGTCGTTCGCGATTACCGCGATACCGTTGTCGCCGAAGCGGTTGTCAAGACGGCCGTCGGGCGTTAACCGGGCAACGGCTGCTCGTTGAAGGCTGCCGCTGCCCTGGGAACCGGCAATGACGAGGTCGCCACCTGGCATCGACGTGCAATCCCTGCTTTCCATCGTATTCTGACCGTTCCGGAACTTGACGCTGCCCTGGTCGCCGAAGCTTGTGTCACGCGAGCCGTTCGAGTTGAACCGGACGACCAGTATCGACGGGTTCGTCGTGCCGGTGGTTCCGCAGGCGATGAGCTTGCCGTCGTCCTGGAGCGTTAACGAAGCGAGCGTGTCGCTGCCGGCAATATCCGTGAACGCCACGCCGGCAACCGGACCACCTCCGAAAGTCGTAACTCGCCGGCCGTCTGCAGTGAATTGCGCGAGCACCACCTCATTGGGCTTGCGCAAATCAGTGGTGCCCAGAACCACAATCCGGCCGTCCGGCTGCACCAGCAGGCGGGAAAACACCTCGTAAGTGCCTCCCAGCATGGCGTCCGCACGTCCATTGTTGCCGAAGCCGCGATCCGGCGTGCCGTCGATATGCAGGCGCGTCAGGAGGAAAGAACCGCGGATAATGAGGTCCGGACCGCCGTAAACATCCATTGCCGCGGCAATCAGGAATTTGCCGTCCGGCAGTCGTACCACATCGTTCAGGTAAAGGCTGTCGCCGTCAAAATCCAGCGGCAAGGCTCCGTCCACGCCAAAGGTTGGATCCAGTGTTCCGGTTGCGTCAAACCGCAGTAACGACTGGCGATTCCACCCGTCTGCCACTATCAGAAGCTTGCCGCTCAGTGGCTCCTGGAAAGCGGCAACGGCCTGCATTTCCTCGAAGCGCTTGTGATCCAGCAGGATCCGGCCGTGATCTCCGAAGCCCGGGTCGAGTTCGCCGGCGGGTGTGGCAACGGCGACGCTCACGTACAAACCGCTCAGGAGTATCAAAATGGCAACAAGGTGTTGTGGGGACGATTGTCCGTGCTGACGATTGGCGAGCGGCGTGGCGTTCATGAAGAGTTCCCTTATTCCGGTTAAAAGTCGAGTTGCTGACAGCGCAAAGTGTCTGGCAGCGGGTGCGGTCGCACCATGGAGGACGCCTGAACAAGTGCTGGAGTTTTCCTGAAGCGTAGCGACAGACTGTCAGAAGAGATTGCCAGCGAAGACACGCAGAGCCTCGACGGGCAGGTCCAGGAGATCAAGTCGGACGTGCTCGATATTGCCGCCGAGCTCGACAATCTCGAGGAGCGCCTCCCAACAATGAGGGGCCACATCAAGCGCTCGGCGGCGTCTGCCCCGGTGATCTCTATACACCTTCACCGCGAATCTACGAGCGACCGGGTGAGCCTGAGTACCCCTATCACGACAGCGCGGTTCGGGTAACTCGCTGCGGCCGCATCTGCATTGGCAGACGCAAGATTAACCTGAGTTCCGTGTTCGCCGGCTAAACCATTGGCGTACGTGAGGTCGACGACCGAATTTGGCTAGTCAGCTTCCTAGCGTATGATCTGGGATACTTCGATGAAGAAAGGGACCGGGTAGAACCCGGTCCCTCACCGTTCATGCCGGACAAACTGTTAACTATGTGTCCGGAACAAGGTGTAAACCATGTGACCGGTTAACACCTTTCGTTCACGGTCCATTACAGGGAACAGGTGAAACAGTAGCGCCAGCGCACGAGGAAACGCGTAATCTGACGACGCCCTCAGCCGCCACGTCGCCGAATCCATTCTAATGATGCCGTTCTCGAGTGTCGCCCGCTCGGTTGCTATGACGAGCGGACCAGCTTCGAATGATATGCGCACCATGCCTTCCAATATCATGCCGCTTCCCGGCAGTGCGCAGTGGCCGACGAGAACCTTATCGGAGGGTCAGTGTTCGGCCTGGCTCTGATGACGATATTGCCGACGAGCTCGATGTCACCGTTTCCCAGTGTCGTCATACGATCCGCAGAAACCTCGACCGGAAACTGCAGCTCTTCCGCAAGGGCAGTCGCCGGCTGCGAGTTGCGCCTTGAGCAAGGCAGCGGCATAACGGTGCCGCCCCGTGGCTAGACGTCGGAGCGCGACCGCATCGCATGCCGGTGCCTGATGATCGGATGACACCACTAATCCTCGATACGATCCGATGCCGCGATTAAGCCGGGACCTTCGCCGGCAGCCGTTAGCAACTCGATAATCGCGGCTCGGCATCCGGTATCGCCAGACACAAGCCGAAACTAAATTTACGACTGCTTGATTTCCCGACTGCGGCTCGCGTTCGGCGCTATCATGTACAGCCCGGAGGTAAGGCAGCGAGCATGTCTTTTTTCGGAGAGCTGAAGCGCCGGAACGTCGCACGCGTGTGCGTAGCATACGCCGTCGTCGGCTGGGTTATCGCGCAGGTAGCCGAGTTCGGGTTTGAGATCTTCGGTGCGCCGGACTGGGCGTTGCGCGTATTGGTTATCCTGCTCCTGATCGGTCTGCCCGCAACAGGCGTCATCGCATGGGTTTTCGAGCTGACGCCCGACGGCATCGTCCGCGAGACCGATTCGCCGCCGGTTGGTCCTCGGAGATTCAGCCGCAAGCTCGATATTCTAATAGTCGGTGCGCTTTCCTTTGCAGTCGTGTTCCTGCTCGCGGAGAGGTTCTACCGCGCCGACGCGCCATTAAAGTCCGAACAGACCACGGGTGATGCGGAAATCGTTGCGTCAATGCCGTCCATTGCGGTGTTACCTTTCGTGAACCTTTCCGATGACAACGATCATTTCGCCGATGGCCTCACGGAGGAGCTGCTCAATCTGCTGGCCAACGTGCCGGGACTGAAAGTCGCCGGACGCACGTCGTCATTCGCGTTCAAGGGGCGTAATGTGGACCTGCGGGAAATCGGTGCGGCCCTGAATGTCCGCGCCGTGCTGGAGGGATCGGTGCGCCGGTCCGGCGAACGTCTGAGGATTACGGCGCAGCTCGTCGACGTCGCGGACGGCTTTCACCTCTGGTCCGAGAGCTACGACCGCCAGATGGCCGACATATTCGACATCCAGGACGACGTCGCGAGCTCCATCGCCGGCGCCCTCGAACTGCGTCTCGTGCCGGCTGCCGGTCCGCCGACCGGCGACCCTCAGGCGTATGCGCTTTATCTCGAAGCGCTCGCCTACAGAGAAGCCGAAGCGACGTACAAGTTAACCGAAGCGCTGGAGTTGCTGGATCGGGCGATAGCTCGAGATCCTGGCTTCGCCAAGGCCTGGGAATTGAAAGCCACATTTTACTGGTTCCTGACGGGCACTTTGATTTCGTCCGCCGACGGTCAGGAAGAGGCGTATACGGCTGCCATGAGAGCCTTGGAACTCGACCCGAGCCTGCCCGGCGCCCGTGCCTTCGCGACGACAGCGCGGCCAGTCAACTGGACGTGGTCCGCCGAAATTCAGGCGCTGGAAGAGCTGAATCGCACGCAGCCAGGAAATGCGCTCGCGCTGGATGCGCTGACATACGACCTGGTCACGGCCGGTTACGCCCGCGAAGCGGTCCGTGTGGCCGATCGGCTGGTCGAACAGGACCCACTGTCGGCTTCCGCGCACTGGCGGCGCGCCCATGCCCTGATTGCAGCCGGACGCCCGGAGGACGCCCGAGCCGGACTGGCCCGATCGGCAGAACTCGGTAACCCGGTTGCATTGCTCGATCTCACCCGGATCGAGACCATCGCGGGCAATGACCCGAGTGCGATCTCGTGGCTCGAGAAGTTCTTCTCAGCGACTGACAGAAATCCGGAACAGGCCGGCTCGCTTTTTGCGTCTTTTCGAGATCCCGACCGCGGTAAGAAGAATCTCGATGCCTGGATTGCCGAATCGATTACGAATGCCGAAATACTTGGACAACGGATTGGAGCGTACGGCTGGTACCTTGCGTTCGGCTACATGGATGACTTCTGGGCGGCGCTGGACGAGCTTCGAGGAGACAGGAAGGGCTGGTCGGATGGCGACCTGCTCGAGTACCTGGGCCAGGTTTACGCGCGATCCGGATTTCGCCGGCATCCACGGTACGTCGAACATGCCAGGGAGACCACATTGACGGATCTCTGGGACCGTCGCGGCGCGCCGGATCATTGCAGCAAACATAGTGACGTTTGGACCTGCGATTGAACTAATGCGGACGCCGTCGGCTGATGCGGTGCCGGACGCTTTGTCGTGTTAGCGATATAAGAACCCGGGCGCCTACTCCTGACCGTCACCCAACGTCAAGCCGCTCCGTGTCCGTAGAATTCCGTGGTCGTCCCAGTAGCGGGGCCCGCGCTCGGCCGGAAACGTTGACCCTGTGTGAGAATTGTGTGATTGAGTAATGCATCGTCGCGCAGGGTACTGAAGTTGCAACGGGCGTCCTGCTGTTTGATAATAATTAATTCAATTACTTACAGGTGCGCCGTCGATCTCCGAAGGCAGGGGTCACAAGTTCGATCCGAGCGCGATGAAGTCGCGCGACAGGCGTCGCGCGACAGGCGTCGCCGCAGGCGACGAGGCGGCGAAGCTGCCGTCCAATCTTGTCGGGCGCGCCATTTTCCCAGAAAACGTCATTGCGAGGAGCCTGGTCACGACGCAATCTCACGACATCGGCAGAGTGCTTCGCTTCGCTCGCAATGACGGACGTTTGTTCGACAAGACGCGTGAGCGTTTTGAACGCGCGTAGTACGCAATCGCGAATTTCTAACGTCCGATGAGGTTGAGCGCCTCATCGTCGCCAGGTCTGTCGGTCGACATCGTGGCTGCGCGGTTTGGATTTCGATGTCCGCGCAGCCTCAATGTCAGCACATTTGTATCCATCCTTTAGTTCAGAACTCAAGCCCACACGCCCGCCCGCTGCTAGTGATTGAGAAAGAAGTGCGCCGGAGGCGCGGGCAGTCCCTGATTACTCTGGATGAACTGTGGCCGAGATCCTTCAAGCCTCGCTTTGCTCGTACCGATGCCGGGCTGCTCCTGGTCCCGGATCAAAAGCCCGCCCCGCGTGCGCGCGCCCCCAGACGTTTTGACGGTTGCGCCAAGGATCAGCACTTTGGCGCGGTTGTGGCTGCCGCCCCCGCCGATGATCGAGATCTCGTCGGGCGTGTCAGAGGAGTCGCGGATGAAGTGGCTGTGAATGAATTTGGCCTCAAGCCTGCTGTCCTGCGGGTTGTCGTCGATCTCGCTTGGACCAGCCTTGAGAACCACGTTTGCAAGCGCTTCCCCGAACGAATCGTTCTCCGACCACAGGTTGAGATGGTTACCGACCATCGGAGTGTCGACATTCCCCCCAGAGCCACCTGCAAAGCCCTGAAGATTCCCCTCGTTATTCCTGAACACATTGCCGCTCATGTAGAGGTTCACCGAGCCCCCATCAGTGCCCCGGCCGCCACCTGATGTAATCAGCGCCCTGTGGTTACTGTAGAAGAGGTTGGAGGTGAGCATGGCCCAGATTATGGGGCCGTCTGAGCCGTCATTGTCAGCGTCTCCCGTCAAAAAATTCTGGATGAGGACATTCCCGCCGCGTACGACATTGTGTGAGAAGGTCAGCACCGAGCGCGCTCGGCGCGCGGCGCATTCGGAGTTCGAAAACCCCATCGCAAGCAACGAACTTTCCAGGACCGAATTCGTAACCTTCATCGACAGATCTCCGTTGGGATCGACCGGATTATTCGTCGGTTCCGAGATCCCCACATTGTTTCCGGCGAAGATGGTCAGACGGGAAATCAAATTATTAACGCCGACGTGGATTACTGGATTTGGCGCAAAAAATAGCTCGCCTGCGCAATCCATGCGTTGTTCGAATGGCAGGTCCAGCGCCGAGCCATCTATGACCGTCTCGGTCCCGGGCACTGCGAAATCGTCCGGGGTCTCCTCACTGACCGGATCGGGCACGCCATCGCCATTGATATCGACGCGCTTTTCGGATCCCACGAGCGACATGCCTGGCGGCATTCGCAGCGAGCCCCGATTGCGACGCAGCGCATTGTTGTTGCTATACGTGGACAAAAAATAGGTCCCCGGTGCGAGACGGACCGTGACATTGCGATTCGCGGAATCGTTGACGGCTGCATAGAGCTGACCAACGGTCTTAACGTTAATCACTCGCCGTGGTTCGTACACGCTCTGGCCGCCCGCTGCGAATCCCGACAACAGGCAAAGACATATCGCGGCCAGAATTCCGTGGCGCGTGAAGATTGATGCGTTCATGAGTCGTCCTCCAACATTAGTTTGCTTTTACCAACAATGATCGAGCCGCCGTCGTGCTGCATTTATTCAATCGTTGCGGAAGCTCAGTGTGTGAACCCGACCGACAGCAGCACGCTGTGCCACGCGCAGCGTCGCCAGTAAAGACAACAGGATAAGCATGAGACCGTCGGCTGCACCGCCGCCGGAGGCAACGACGGGTGGTGGCGGAGGAGGAGGAGACGGAGGAGTTGCGGCATCCCCGTCGTCGCTGATCTTGACGAGCGCCTTCGTGTTCAGGAGCACGACGCCACCCGACGGCGAAGCGATTGAAACGGCGAATTGCTCGTCGACTTCGTTTAGCGAGTCCTCGAGAATCGAAACCACGATCTCCCGCGACGACGTGTCACCATCCGCCCAATCCAGGCGGCCGCTGGCCGACAAGAAATCCTTACCGGCCGTTGCTGTCATAGAGATCGCCAGCATCGCTGCTCGTGCGGCGTGGCCGTTCATCAATGACTGAAACATGGCCGTTCTCCTCTTATCGAAACCAGCGCAAATTGCGTGGGGGATAAGGTACGGCCGCCGAGCCCTCGGCGTCCGCAGGGATTCATGAGGAAAATGTGATTTCAGTGGCCAGCTGCTGGCCAGGATGTCCGCGATCTTGCATCCTGTGTCTCGTCCTGCACGGTCAGTGCGACTATTGGTGGACAGTTCAATGCCACGATTTGCGATTGGCTGGGATTCGCTCGCGATGGAGCTGCAGGGCGCGCTGATATTGCCGGGTGCGCCCCATTTTGAAATTGCGCGGCGCATCTGGAATGGAATGATCGATCGGCGTCCCGCCGCGATTGCTGTGTGCGCCAGTCAGGCCGACGTGGTGGCGTCCATACGCTTCGCGGCCGAGGCCGGGCTGAAGGTCACGGTTCGCGGTGGCGGCCACAATGTAGGTGGCCTCGCAATCCACGACGATACGCTTCTGATCGATCTTGGAGGAATGCGTGCGATCGCTGTGGACGCACGCCATCGTCGGGCGACAGTGCAAGGCGGCGCCTTGTGGCGCGACTTCGATTCGACCGCTGGCGCATTTGGCCTGGCCACGACAGGTGGCATGATTTCGACAACCGGCGTCGGCGGATTGACGCTGGGTGGCGGAATTGGGTGGCTAATGCGCAAATACGGGCTGGCCAGCGACAATATGCTGGGAGCCGAAGTCGTCCTTGCGAGCGGCGAAACGGTGCGGACGAGCAACGACAAGCACACTGATCTGTTTCGTGTGTTGCGCGGTGGGGGCAGCGGACTCGGTGTAGTGACTCAGTTCGACTTCAAACTGCATCCGGTGTCGACAGTTCTGGCGGGTGGGCTGTGGTGCAATGCGGAGCGTGCAGCCGACGTATTGCGCACCTTTCGCGATTTCGCGGCCCAGGCACCCGATGAGTTGACCATGGTTGCAAACGCGACGGTGGCGCCGCCCGCACCATTTGTTCCACCAGCGCTGCACGGCCAGCCAGTCATCATCATCGGTTGTTGCTGGTGCGGGGAACAGAAAGCCGGCGAGCACGTCCTGGCACCATTGCGTGCCCAGCTGCGCGCCGAAATTGACCTTCTCGCACTGCTGCCGTATCCCGTTTGGCAGACGAGCCTCGACATGACAGCACCGCACGGAATGCGCAATTACTGGCGAAGCAGCTGCGTCCCGATTCTCGACGACGCGGCAATCAATTGGATTGCCGCACGATCGCTGGAATTGCCGACGCCGCTGTCAATGATTCATGTGCATCTTCTGGAAGGCGCGGTCAAGCGCGAACCGGGCGGCGACGCGGCCGACGACCTGCGCCAGCATGCATATGTTGTCAATGTGCTCGCGACCTGGCCGTCGCCGCAACAAGATGCCGCGGCCATCGAGTGGGCACGCGAATGCAGCAAAGGTATTGCCATTGGTCGCCCGCGCCGTGCCTACGTCAATTTTTCCGGTGCAGACGTCGATCATGCCGAAGCGTCGTTTGAGCCCCGCATGCTCGCACGGCTGCGCAATGCGAAACGCCAGTACGATCCCGACGCAATGTTCGTCTGACGCCAATCGGCGACGCGCTCGTTCAATCAGCGGCCACCTGCCGCAGACCGCAGACAAGCCGCCGCCCATTGTGCACCTTCACGCGGGCCCGCCAGTTGCCCGGCAGCGAACAGTTCCCGGGCGGCTGCTTCGTCGAGACGCGCACATATCTCGGCCCAGGCGACGTCATGCGGTTTTTGCCATTGCGAGAAAAGCGGTGCGCCGCTCATGAGTCGGCCCGCTTCAGCGGCGCCCAGCAGACTTGCGGCGAGTTGCACGTTGCCGTCGCGGGCCGCGATGTAGGCAGTAGCCTCGCATAGGCCCGTGAGCGCCCTAGGGTTGCCGATGCGCCACGCGAAATCCAGTCCTTTCAAAAAATTACGACACGCCCCATCCAGATCGCCGGTCAGGAATTGCTGCAGCCCTACCTGCACGGTGGCGAACATGCGCATGTGACTGTCGTAGGTGCGGTCGAATACTTCCGCGACGTCGCGCATCGCCTGAAGTGCCAGCTCGTGCTGCAGGGCATACACGTGACTGAAGGCGTTGCTCAAGCTTTTGAAACCCTGTATCCACGGCTGATTCAATCGCTCGCACAAGCGAGTGGCGCGCGCTGTACACCGTTCAGCCTCTGCTACGTTGCCGCCTATAACAGCCAGCCACGTTTGCGCGCTCAACGCAAATGCGTGCTCCCACACGAGCCCGGATACCTCTGCACAGGAGGCCGCCCGGCGTGCAAAGACCATGGCAATTTCCAGGCGCGTTGCGTGGAGCAAGGCGATCGCATAGCCATTGCAGAGGCGTGCCTGATCTGCCACTGAGCATTCCTCAATCAGAGCCTCGGCTTCGCGATACCACTGCAACGCTTCGGTATATCTGGCGCGAATCCAGAAGTGCCAGCGCAACCCGACAAGCAACTCCACCGCCTTGTCGCGATGCGCGGGCTTGTCCAGCAGCCATTCCCAGGCGGCACGAAGATTCGACCATTCGGAGTCCAGGTGATTCATCCAGATGACCTGATCCTCTTCGAGAAGCTTCTCGTCCGCGGCGCCAGCGAGCCGGGAAAAGTAGTGTGCGTGCAGGAGACGCAGCTGATCGGTGCTGCCGACCGCATCCAGCCGCGCGCAGGCAAAGGCGCGCACGCTGTCCAGCATTCGATAGCGCAGCCCGCCAGGCGCGCGCTCGACGATAACCAGGGACTTCTGCACCAGGCTCTGAAGTCCATTCAAGGTCGCACCGGCCTTCGACTGACCGCCGGCGATGGCCAGCGCGGCGTCCAACGACCACGTGCCGACAAAAACCCCAAAGGAATCGAGCAGGTCGCGCTCACGCTCTTCCAGTAATTCATAACTCCACTCGATGGCGTGGCGTAGCGAACCATGGCGCAGGTTCGGTCCGGCAGCCCGGCGCGACAACAGGGTGAAGCGGTCCTCGAGGGCTGCCACCAATTGCTGCGGAGTCAGTATGGCCAAGCGAGTGGCAGCAAGCTCGAGTGCGAGGGGCAATCCGTCGAGCCGTTGGCAGATTTCCACGACGAAAGACGCATTCTCGCGTGTCAGCTCGAATTGCGATGTGACAGCGTGTGCCCGATCTCTCAACAAGCGCACGGCTCCTGCCTGGAGCAACGTCGCCAGCGGATCTTTTGATTTCGCCCAAGTGGCACTTGGCAGTTGCAGCGGCGGGACCCGGAACACGGATTCTTCGGGGACGTCGAGTGTCGCCTGGCTTGTGCAGATAACTGACACTCCTGGGCAACGCCCCAGGATCGCCTGCGCGATTGGAGCCAGGCTGCCGACGAGATGCTCACAGTTGTCGAGCAGCAGGAGGATTTGGCGATTGCCGATCGCACGCGCGATGCCAGACGCAAAATCCACGCCGTCCGGCAATTGCACATCCAACCCGGCAGTGACCAAGGCAGGTAACGCGCGCCCGTCGCTGGCAGCGGTAAGGTCAACCCAAACGACCGAATTCGGTTGTTGGCCTTCGCGCCGTCGGGCCAGTTCAAGCGCGAGTTGTGTTTTGCCTGTTCCGCCCGGACCCGCCAGCGTAAGCAAGCGCGACGTTGCAGCCACGACTTGCAATTGCGTCAGTTCGTCATCGCGACCGATCAGTTCGATACTTCGTTCTGGCAGCGCAGAACGGCTCACCGCATGTTTGGCTTGTGCGACCGGGCCTATCCAGCGGTAGCCCTTGGTATGGACGGTCTCGATGAAGCGGGGGTTTAGAGAATTGTCGCCAAGCAGCCGCCGCAGTTCGGCTATCAGCCGTGTCAGCGTTCCCGGTGTAACGACAACGCGACCCCACACTCGATTGTGCAGCATGTCGCGATCAACAAGCGATCCGTTGCTGTCGAGAAGCACTTCGAGTACCCGCATCGCCTTTGGCTCTGCGTGCAGCGCGACGCCACGGCGCGCGAGTCGTGCGTTTCCTGGTTCGAACTGGAAATCGTCAAACTCGTATATCAAAGCGCAGACCTTGATCCAGCCTTCGGCGATGAATGAATCTTTACCAAGGACGGGAGATTCTATCGCGTTCGCGCGGATCATCGCGTCGAAATTGGTCCGCGAACCCTCGCAACGTCCGACGGGCTGACAGCCAAGAGAAAGGGCCTCGCCTTCGGGCAATGGCGGATCGGAGGCGGCGGGAGACAGGGTCTCGGGCGGCGGGTTCCGCAGGTTCCATTGTCTGACGATGGGCTCGGTTGGCTATGTGCCGTCGATCATGGTGGCCGACGAGGTATCACCGGAGCAACGATGGTTGATCAAGTGTGGTACTCATCCTGTGGGATAGTTTTAGGGGAAACCAGTGCATCGCAAAAGTCGGCGCTCAATAACTGGCTCGAAATGCGGACATAGCTGCGCGAACCCGATCAAGTTTGTCGTAGGGTTCGACTGGGGCAGTGACGTGTGTGACATTTGTGTGACTCAGCTGTGCATCGTTGTGTTCAGTACTGAATATGCAACGGGCGTCCTGCCATTTGATGTCAATTTATTCAGTTACTTACGATTAAAGCAGTCGATCTCCGAAGGCAGGGGTCACAAGTTCGAATCTTGTCGGGCGCGCCATTTTCTTCCGCTTGGCGGATCGTCGAACTTCACATGGATGGCCAAACCGTCTTTGTACAGGTCGTCGCCCTCCGGATCAGGCTCGAACAGGAATACGTTTTTCCGTGCCTATTCCACGCCGGTGACGGGTTATTCTGTAGCGAACATCAGCACAGCAGCGAGCGGCCGCGGACAGTCGTGCCAGCCATCGCTCACATCCGCAACGCATCCAAGACCAGTGAGAACGCCGGCGAGTGCTGGCGGCGGCTCGGGTAGTAGAGGTGGTAGCCAGAGAAGGGCAGACACCATTCCTGCAGAATGCGCACGAGCCGCCCTTCCTCGATGTGCGGGGCGAACTCCTCCTCGGGCAGGAACGCGATGCCCAGCCCATCGAGCGCTGCAATCACGATGTGCGGCGAGGTGTTGAAGATCGCCTGGCCATCGACGCGCACGTTCAGCTGGCGCCCGCGGCGTTCGAACTCCCAGACATACAGGCCGCCGGAGGTGGGGAAGCGGATATTGATGCAGTTGTGCCGGGTCAGATCCTCGGGAACCTTGGGAACGGGGTGCTTTTCGAAGTAGGCGGGCGATGCCACGGCAGCCATCCGCAGCTTCGGGCTAATGGGCAGGGCGATCATGTCCTTGTCGATGCTTTCCCCCAAGCGAACGCCAGCATCGAAGCGATCGGCCACGATGTCCCGCAGCCCGTAGCTGACATCGAACTCGATGTGGATGTCGGGGTAGTGATGCATCACCGGCAGTAGCTTGGGCAGCAGGATCGTCCGCAGGACGTGGTCGCTGCTGGTGATGCGAACAGAACCGGCCGGTTTGTCCCGCAGGTCCGTGAGCGCGTCCAGCTCCGCCTCGATCTCGTCGAAGCGGTTCCCGATGGCCTGGAGCAGCCGTTCGCCCGCCGGCGTAGGCGACACGCTGCGGGTGGTGCGGGTCAGGAGCCGGATCTCCAGCCGCTCCTCCAGGCCCTTGATGGCCTGGCTCAGCGCCGACTGAGAGACCCCCAGAACCGCGCCGGCCCTGGTGAAGCTTCCTTCCCGGGCAACGGACACGAAAGCCAGCAGATCGTTGAGGTTGCGTCGTGGCATTGGCCAAGTGTGGCATGGCCGAGTGATTAGTGCAGCTTATAGAGTCTAAAAGCATTAATGCACTAATCAAGTGAATCGCGTGCAGCGATAATCTCGCTTCGTCATCGACAACGCCACGCTGGCGACACCGAGGATAGAACGATGAAAAGGCTGCTTATGTCGCTGGCGCTGACCGCCAGCTCACTCACTGCAATGGGGCAAGACATGTCAAATGGTGCGGACAACTTCTACCAGAGCGACAGGCTGACCACGGAGAAGGTCTCCTTCAACAACCAGTACCAAATGCAGATCGTGGGCAACCTGTTCCTGCCCAAGGATCGGCAGTCGGACACCCGGTATCCGGCGATCATCGTGGGCCACCCGATGGGCGCAGTAAAGGAGCAAAGCTCGAACCTGTACGCGCAAAAGCTGGCCGAGCAGGGCTTCGTTACCCTGGCCATCGACCAGTCGTTCTGGGGCGAGAGCGAGGGCCAACCGCACAACGTGGTTGCACCCGACATCTACGCGGAGGCCTTCAGCGCCGCGGTTGACTACCTGGGCTCCCAGCCGTTCGTGGACCGCGAGCGTATCGGCGTGCTCGGCATCTGCGGCAGCGGCAGCTTTGTCATCAGCGCGGCCAAGATCGATCCGCGCATGAAGGCCATCGCCACCGTCAGCATGTACGACATGGGCGCCGCCAATCGCGACGCGCTAAACAAGTCGCAGACCGTCGAGCAGCGCAAATCCATCATCGCCGAGGCCGCGCAGCAGCGCTGGGTCGAAGCCGCAGGCGGCGAGACCGAGTACACCGGCGGAACGGTGCACGAGCTGACCGCGGACACCCACCTCATCCAGCGCGAGTTCTACGACTTCTATCGCACGCCGAGGGGCGAGTTCACGCCGGCGAACTCGTCGCCGGAGCTGACCACGCACCCGACGCTGAGCAGCAACGTCAAGTTCATGAACTTCTACCCGTTCAACGACATTGACACCATCTCGCCGCGGCCGATGCTGTTCATCACCGGTGACGAGGCGCACTCGAAGGAGTTCAGCGAGGAGGCCTATCGCCTGGCCGCCCAACCCAAGGAACTGGTCTGGGTGAAGGGCGCAGGACACGTGGACCTGTACGACCGCGTCGACCTCATCCCGTTCGACAAGTTAACGGCCTACTTCACCCGGCACCTGCAGTAGGTGCCGCGCGACCAGGCTTTTGCCATCAGCAAGGAGATCGCCATGAGCATGTTTCTACTGGGAAGCGGTCTGTGCGTAGCAGCGTTGACTGTTGCGTCGGCCGGTGCTGGCGAGTCGCCGGCGGACACGGCGCCGCCGGACGTCCAGCAGATCGCGCGCGCCGGCGCCCGACTCTCGGAGGCCGGCCCTGCCGATTTCTTCACCGGTCAGGTGCGGATCGACCCGCTTTGGCCAGCCGACAACGACATTAACGCTTCGGCCCATCTCGTGACCTTCGAATCCGGCGCGCGTTCGGCCTGGCATACGCATCCCGCAGGGCAGCGCCTGGTGGTGGTTTCAGGCGTGGGGCTCACCCAGGAAGAGGGCAAGCCGGTGCAGGAAATAGGTCCCGGTGACGTGGTGTGGTGCCCGCCGGGCGTCAAGCACTGGCACGGTGCCGCGTCTGCCACCGCAATGACTCACGTGGCCGTCACCGGCACGGTGGATGGCAGGAATGTCGAGTGGATGGAGAAGGTCAGCGATGCGCAATACAACGCTCGCTAAGCGCTGTAGCGCCGGTGCGATGGCCGTGGCCTTGGGCATGGCGGGCTTGGCAACCGCACCCGCCTGCGCCGCCCCGGATCCGCAGGAGCGCCCAGAGACGACCCGCTTTCAGAGTGCATCGGACACCCTCTCGGGCCGCCAGCAAGCGATCGCGCCCATCGCGGCTTTCGCCGCCGCCGGCGACATCGCGAGGTTGAGTGGCGCCTTGAACCAGGGGCTCGACGCCGGCCTGACGGTAAGCGAAGTCAGAGAAGTCCTGGTGCAGGTTTATGCCTACGCGGGTTTTCCGCGTAGCCTCAATGCGCTCACCGAATTGATGCGGGTGCTGGATGCGCGCAAGCAGCGGGGCATCCAGGACACGCCGGGCCGCGCACCCGGCCGGGCCATTCCGAAGGGCGACGCGCTGCTGGCCGCGGGAACCGCCAATCAGACCCAACTCATCGGTGCACCGGTTCAGGAACCGGTGTTCGAGTTCGCCCCGGCCATCGACGAATACCTCAAGACTCACCTGTTCGGTGACATCTTCGAGCGCGACAACCTCGACTGGCAAAGCCGGGAGATCGCCACCGTGGCCATGCTGGCCGCCCTGCCGGGGGCCGAATCGCAACTGCAATCGCACATGCAAATCAGCATGAACGTGGGACTCACCGCCGACCAGTTGCGCGAGCTTGCCGACGTGCTCACCGCTCACGTGGACGCCGAAGCCGCACGGCGTGCGAAGCAAGCACTGGAGCGGCAGCTCTCGTCAACGTCGGGGCGCTGATGCGCCACCACATCCACACACCGCTCCCTCTTCTTTCGGAGAAATCGAACATGGACATGCAATTCATCAACGATTCCAAGGCCGCTGCAGACGCATTGACACTGGCCTCCGAGCGACGCCGCTTCCTTATGACGGCGGGCATGGCCGCCGCGGGTGCGGCGCTGCCCCTGGGTGCAGCGTCCTTGGCCCTACCGATGGCGGCCCGTGCCGCAGAAGGCCACCGCCGTTCGCCCTACGCCATGCGCACCCGGAAGCTCGGTGGCCTGGAGGTGTCGGAGCTGGGCTTCGGCTGCATGAGCATCAGCGGCAATTACGGGCCGCCCGTGGACAAGGCCCAGGGCATCCGCGTGATTCGCGACGCCTTCGAGCGAGGCATTACGTTCTTCGATACCGCTGAGGTCTACGGGCCTTACACCAACGAAGAACTGGTAGGCGAAGCGCTGGCGCCGGTACGCGATCAGGTCACCATCGCCACCAAGTTCGGCTTCGCCATCGACGGCACGAACGCCCTGGACAGCCGCCCCGAGCGAATCCGTCGCGTGGTCGAGGACTCGCTCAAGCGCCTGAAGACCGATCGCATCGACCTCTACTACCAGCACCGTGTCGATCTCAGCGTGCCGATCGAGGACGTGGCCGGCACGATTAAGGAGCTCATCGAGCAAGGCAAGGTGCTGCACTTCGGCCTGTCGGAACCCAGTGCGCGCACGATCCGCAGCGCCCACGCCGTCCAGCCAGTGGCCGCCATCCAGACCGAATACTCGCTGATGGAACGCAGCGTGGAACGCAACGGCGTGCTGCAGACCTGCGAGGAACTGGGCATCGGCTTCGTGCCGTGGGGTCCGCTGGGCCAAGGCTTCCTGGCCGGCGAACTGCCGTTGGATGCACAAGCCAAATTCGATGGGAGCACGGACCTGCGCAAGACCTTCCCTCGCTTCAGCCGCGAAGTCATGCAGGCCAACCAGCCGATTCTCGATTTCCTGAAGGCGTTCGGCGAGAAGAAGGGCGCCACGCGCGCGCAGATCGCCTTAGCCTGGCTGATGGCGCAGAAGCCCTGGATAGTGCCGATCCCCGGCACCACCAAGCTGGACCATTCGCGCGAGAACCTGAGCTCGATCAACGTCAACCTCACTCCGGAAGACCTGAAAGACATCGAGGCGGCTTTCGCAAAGATCACCGTCCATGGCGGCCGAATGGACGCGAAGCAGATGGATCAAATCGGCAAGGACTGAGAACGACGCGGGCCGTGCGCGCCTGATGCGGGCGTGGCCCATCTCCACAACACTGTACAACGAGATGACCATGACCCTTCCGATAAGCGCCCAAGCGGGCACCGAACCGAACGACGCCATGGCGCAACCCCATTGGGGCGGCGTGTTCGCCATGACGCTGTGCGTGTTCGCGTTGATCGCGTCCGAGTTCATGCCGGTCAGTCTGCTGACGCCGATCGCCGCCGACCTTGGTGTCAGCGAAGGTCTGGCGGGATACGGCATCGCCATCTCGGGCGCGTTCGCGGTGCTCACGAGCTTGTCCATCTCCTCGCTTGCCGGCCGCACGAATCGCAAGTCGCTGCTGCTGGCACTGACCGGGTTGATGGCGCTCTCGGGCGCCGTGATCGCGCTGGCCACGAACTACACGACCTACATGATTGGCCGTGCCCTGATTGGCGTGGTGATCGGCGGCTTCTGGTCGATGTCGGCCGCGACCGCCATGCGGCTGGTTCCGCCCGCGCAGGTGCCACGTGCGCTGGCCGTCTTCAATGGCGGCAACGCGTTGGCCACCGTGATCGCTGCGCCGCTGGGTAGCTATCTGGGCTCGGTCATCGGCTGGCGCGGCGCCTTCCTCTGCCTGGTACCGGTGGCGGCAATTGCCTTGGCCTGGCAATGGGCCTGTTTGCCGGCAATGGAAGCTAATAAACACCTGGCGGGTGACGGCAACGTCTTTGCACTGTTCAGGAACCGAACCGTCGCTTTGGGCATGGCCGCCTGCGGCGCTTTCTTCATGGGGCAGTTCGCGTTGTTCACGTATGTGCGGCCGTTCCTCGAAACGGTGACGCAAGTCGGCGTGTCCACGCTGTCGCTTATCCTGCTCGTGATTGGCGTTGCGGGCTTGATCGGTACCGTTGTCATCGGCACGGTCCTGAAGCGCGGCCTTTATCGAACCCTTATTACCATTCCCGTCTTGATGGCGACGATTGCGCTGGCGCTGATTCCGCTGGGTGCGTGGGTCGGACCCGTTGCAGCACTACTGGGCTTGTGGGGCCTGGTAGGCACTGCCGCCCCCGTCGCTTGGTGGAGCTGGGTCGCAGAAACCCTGCCCAGGGATGCGGAGGCCGGCGGCGGGCTGATGGTGGCGGTAATCCAGTTGGCCATCGCCCTGGGCTCGACTGTCGGCGGTTTGCTGTTCGATGCGAGCGGCTACCGGAGTACGTTCGTGGCGAGCGCAGCCGTGCTGCTGTTCGCGGCGCTCCTGTCCCTGATGACGGCGCGGTCACAAGCGCCGCAGGCCAACTGAGTTACGTGCCGACCCAGGAGCTATGACATGATCTCGATCAACCAGTGTTCCAGCCACGACCGATCGATGTGGCGGCTCCCGTGCTGGCTAAGCCTGGTGCTCGGCATGTTGGTGCTGGGCGGCGGGTGCAAGGCCAGCCAGCCTGAGGCGCCCGCCGTTGTTGCTCAGGATGCCGCTGCGGCATCCGCTAACCCGGACGAAGCTCGCATGTGGATGACTGTCGGCGAACGCCGTTTTGCCATCACCCTGGCCGATACTGATGCTGCCCGGGCCTTCGCCGCCCGACTCCCGATAACGCTGGACATGGCTGAACTCAACGGCAACGAAAAGCATGCAGACCTGTCGCCATCGCTGCCGGCCGATGCAAGCGTTCCGGGAACCATTCGCAACGGCGACCTCATGCTGTACGGCTCGGATACCGTTGTCTTGTTCTACCTGACATTCAGCTCGCCGTACTCGTATACGCGCCTCGGTCGCGTCGACGACCCCGCAGGTTTGGGCCAGGCCCTCGGCCGGCACGGTGTGCGGGTCGCGTTCTCTGCAGATTGACTTCTGAAAGGACACGTACGGCAATTTATCGGTGCAGTGCGAGACCAGGCTCGCCCAAGACCGGGCCGAACTTCCCGAACAACTCGGTCATCCGAAGGAAGCTGGCCAGTATGCATAGCTGACGCTGAACTACCTCGCCGTCTTTCAGTGGTTGGCTTAAGTCGCCACTGTGTGAGATTTGTGTGACTGAGTGCTGATCGGTGGTGCAAAGTACTGCAAATGCAATGGGTGCCACGCCGTTTAATGTTAATTAATTCAATTATTTACAATCGAAAAAGCGCGCTCCGAAGGCAGGGGTCACAAGTTCGAATCTTGTCGGGCGCGCCATATTTTTCAGCAAGTTACGTGGGTCGCTCAGTCGCGACGGCCAAGGCCGTGACCACCACGTGACCATGTTGTGACCAAGCTCGCGTGCTGCGACGAAAGTACCCGCTACGCACCGAGCGGTCGGGAGTTCGATCTCCGGGCGCGCCATCTACCGCCTCGCGGATTTCATGGTCCGTGAGGCATATTAGATCGTCCGGTAGTGTCGGACCATAATACTTTAGCGAGAGGGCCAGCCGATCCGTCATTGTGTGACATGAATCCTCGCCCGCAGCGTTACGCGCAACGAGAATGGCGGAATTTTGCGCAGTTGATGTGGGGCGCCCGTGACAACGCTCAGCATACAGTGGCAATCACTATCCGTACTTTCTGAAGAACTGCGACACAGGCCGAGCATGCGATCTTTACGATGAATATTGAAGAGTGGCGAGAGCGGTCGTTCATTTCAAGCTGCAGGCTTGAACGAGAGCACTTCGCACACGACTATTTGTTGGAGTGACTGCACAGCGCGGTCGTGGCAGCGGGGCGGCGTTGGACTGTACGGCAGTTAATCGGGTTATCGAAGAGGTAGTTTTAACGACAAAACTGGCCAAATCGGCGTCAAATAGGTTGTGCGAACAGGTTCAAGATAGAAGCACTATGACTTCCAGTCCGTTCTGAAATTGAGTTCGCGGTAAAGCTGAAAACCGTTGATGCATTTTATGCCGAAATCCTTGCATACATCGGGGATATGACGGTTCGCGCCTACCCGTGACGGTTTGGATACCTCCGACGTGACGACGCAGCGGTTCTCCGTATCCTGCAAGGCGTAAGAGATCAGGAACGGGTCACGTCCGATCGTGACAAGCTCCTCATCGGTGGGGTTCTTGACATAGCCGCCATAGGTGATGCGGGACACCAAGTCCGGGTCGGCGTCTTCTGCGAATCTTAATGCGTCCTGCACGGTGCCTTGATCTGCCCAGCTGGCGAGTTCGTCCTTGTTGCCGTCGCCGTCCTTCTGGTCGGCAAATTCTTCGTAAACCTCAATAGGAATCTTGATGTTTTCCAGTCGGCCGTGATGAACTAGCCACTCCCAAAATTCGGGCACACGGTGAAAGCCGTAATAGTCCCTTTTGGCGTCGATTAACGTGTTTGCATCCAACAGATAAAGCAATCAAAACCTTCCTTACCTACGGGACTTCAAACAAATTGTGGACTTTTAGCGGGCGTGTACCAAGGAGCATTCCGGCGCTAGTGGTGCTCAGCGCGCCGGAAAGCGTGAAACGCTGCACGAGCGCAACGAGTGCGCCAAGCTTATAGCGGCGCATCGTAATCGAACTCGGACCCCCGTCTTTGGCGCGGTTCGCAGCCTTTATCTTCTCTTGTTGGCTACGCCATTTGTCGCGGTAATAGGACGCAAGCTTGTCGTACGTCGACTTGGAAACTTGCCCGCGCTTAAATAACTTATAGGCAACGTGGCTGCTGCTGATTTTGTTGGCGAATGCATAGCCGCTGACAATTTCGCACAGATCGTCAAAACTCTCTGCGTCCGGATAGAACTGTGCGAACTCCTGCTCCGGCAGCAAATACTCGCTGGCAACATCGTTGCAGAATTTTTCTACTTTTTTCTCGGCGATCAGGCCGCTGATTCCGGTCTGTCCGAGCAGCAAATGCACAAACTCGTGGATGAGGGTAAAAGACCACGCGCTCTTCGCATCTGTGTCATTGATGACAATGAACGGCGCAATATTGTCTGCGAGGGCAAAGCCTCTATAAGCAAGCAAGCTGATATTGCTGTGGTAGGAGCCGAGATTGCCTTGGAGGATGACAAATACACCTGCGTCCTCAACCGCCTTGCGTATTACTTTGAACGCATCGCCATGACTGGACTGATTGCGAAACATTGCAAAATCCAAGGAAAGTGTTTGCGCGATGCGCTCCGTCATCCTGGCCACACCTTCGTCCATGTTGCCGGAGCCCACAAAGCCAAGGACCTCGCCTTCCTCTTCCTCAACAAGCACTTCCCGGATGACGCTTTGCCGCGCCTTTATCTCACGGATAAGCGCGTCTACAAGCGGATCGTCCTCCGTTCCTTCGCCATCGGGCAGCGTCCGGAAATCCTGCCCCCGATCGCCGATGCGGGGCGCTTTGGTCAAGTAGAAGGCCAGCAGGGGTCGTCGGTAGAGCTTGGCCATCTTGACGAGCAGGGCTCGGGACGGCTGCTTTCCTTCGTTTTCATAAGCAAGAAGTTTCTCGACCCCCGTCGATTTCTTGCTGTCGTGCAGTGCGAGCTTGCGGGCCGCTTCTTCGGGCGATAACCCGGCGGTTTCTCGTGCCCAAACAATTATTCCTGGATTTATTTCTGGCATTTCCCACGGAGCCCGGTCGTTTCTTTCGATTTACCTGCCCTTTCTCAATGCCACGATATCAGACACTGACGCAATCGGCCTTCTCTTTCGCTGCGCAGGTCGCACTGTCGCAGTTTTTCAATATTGGCGCGGACTTATCACCCCCCAATCAAGCCAGATCAAGCACCCTCGGCGCCCGGCGCTAAGCCTCTTCGGCCCGTTCGCTTTAGCTGGCGCTTAGCCTTGTCTTGAACCGTACATTCAGGCGCGCTGTTACGCCGATACGCGGGGCGTCTGCCTGCAGCCTGGCTTCGGCGTCATACGCGTTCTGTCTATGCGGTGACCCAGATTCGGCATCGGTCCGCTGTTGAAATGGCGGAGTTCAATTTATAGATGATGCCATCGCGAGGTACCTTGATCCGCATGCAAGGAGCGGAATTTTGAAACGCTTCTACAATTCAAGAATCATGAATGAATTTGATAAACGCTATACGTGGCGCAATACAAGAGTTGATTGGATTTCTCAATCGTGTGCGCCACGAGTAATTCTCCTGAAGCTTTTCTTTTTTGGTGCTATACACCATATATCTGCCTTCGCAGTCTCTGTCTGAAAGTGTTCGCGTGGCCTTGAACCACAAGATCTTAAACAGCGAAAAGGTCGCGCGTGCCGCTGGTCGCGATACGTTTAATTTGTTCGCGATGGTTCCAGACGAGGAGACTCGCGTATTCAGCTATCAGTCCGCACCTTTCCATTTCCGCTTTGGTAGCTCGTCATCGTTCGTAATCTCCAGTATCTCGGCGATCTCGACGCCTAAGTAGCGGCACAGCGTCTCCAGCGCCGCCAAGTCTAAGCGCTCCACTTCCTCGTAATAAAGACGGGTCAACGCGCTTCGGCTTATGCCGGTATCACGGGCCAGATCCGCAATCTTTAGGCGTCGCTCGCCCATTAGGCGAGACAGATGAATGCGGATCATCTGCACCTCTTCAGGCACAACATGACCGTCAAACGGTTAAAAAGACTTTCTAACGGCCATTTCTCGTGCATAATGGCCGTTAAACGGTCATTTAGACTTCGTAGAGGCACATTTTCTCCCACAAGAGGCCAGCATTGTGACACAGACCTACCTCACCACTGAAGAACTCGCCACCCGGATCAAGTACGACGTCCGGACCATCCGGGAACGGATGAAAGACAGCGTCCTGCTCGAGGGTGTCCATTACCTGCGTCCGTTCGGTGGACGCAAGATCCTCTATATCTGGGAAACGATCGAGAAGGACATGCGCCGCGCCTCGCTCGCGAGCCTCTAGAGGCATAGCAAGGTGAGCTCGATTAATGTCCGCGGTGGCCGTTTGCAGCTCGATTTCCGGTATCGGGGCATACGCTGCCGTGAACAAACGAGGCTGGCCGACACGGAAGCCAACCGGCGACGCCTGCGCAAGCTCCTCGAAAAGATTGACGCGGAGATCCTGTTGGGGACCTTCGACTATCAAAGCTATTTCCCAAACAGCGCAAAGGTGGAACAGTTCGCCGCGCAAGACGAGCGCAGGGCCCAGGCGCGAAACCGTACGCCGCAATTCGCTGCGTTTGCAGTAGCCTGGCTCCAAGAAAACGAAGTCCGCTGGCGCCGATCCTATTTTGGGACTTTAAGCGGCACCGTGCGGCAGTACCTGGTTCCCCGATTCGGTGAAAAATGCCTGGAGCAGCTCACCCGCGCGGACATTCTCGAATTTCGGGCCGAATTGAGAAAGCGGCGGCTCAAAAGCGGCAAGTCGCTATCCGCCGACCGGGTGAATCACATCATTTCGCCGCTGCGTCAAATGCTGGACGAAGCAGCAATACGTTATGACTTCATCTCTCCGATGCAAGGCATTAAAGGTCTGCCGGTCGGAAGAAGCGATGTCGAGCCGTTTTCGCTCGAGGAAGTGCAATCGATCCTGACTGCCGTCCGCCCGGACTTCCTCAATTACTATGCGGTCCGATTCCTTACCGGTTTGAGGACCGGTGAAATCGACGGCCTCCAGTGGCGCTACGTCGACCTTGATCGCCGAGAACTTCTTGTTCGGGAAGCATTGGTGGCCGGTGAACTAGGGCCGACTAAAACCGACGGCTCCGCAAGGGACGTGCGGATGTCTGGGCTGGTCTACGACGCACTCCTCGAGCAGCGTCAGGTGACGGGTCGCTGGGACTTCGTGTTCTGCAACAGCGTCGGCAAGCCTCTGTGCCACCGCAACGTTACGAAGCGCGTCTGGTATCCGCTCCTCCGGCATCTCGGCCTCCGGAAGCGTCCGCCTTACCAAACGCGCCATACCGCAGCGACGCTGTGGCTCGCGTCCGGAGAGAACCCCGAATGGGTCGCGCGCCAGTTGGGCCATACCACTACGGAAATGCTGTTTCGTCGCTATTCCCGGTTCATACCGAACCTGACCCGGCAAGACGGCAGCGCTTTCGAGCAACTATTGGAACGATCGTTCCGAACCCCTAAGGAGAACCCCGATGACTGACATAAATGCACGATCCCTGCGAATGGTCGCCCACTATCTGTGTGACATATTTGGCATTGAGATGGCGGCGGATGACCTCGTTCTCTTTATCGGGAGCGATGAGTCGAACAACAACGCTGACGCCATCAAAGAATGGATCGAACTACAAGGCAACCTGCCCAGCCATTCCCGGCAAGAAGTAGCGATTGAGCTGCGCGACCGACTTCATGATCTGCTGTTCGAAATTGAATCCGGCATTCGATCTGCGTCATGAAGCCGCTAATGAGCAAGCGAATCCAGCTCTACCTGCGCTTTCCGCGCGGGTTCGTCGTCATCGGCCTGCAGGAACGCCACACCTGGATACTGATCGGCGGCAAACTCAAGAAGCGACCCACTTCACCAGCAAGGAGCGACAAATGACGATACTCATAGCCATGGCACTCGCCCTTGTATGGCAGACTGTTATGGGTTCCGCTTTCGCTCTGCTGTGGAACCTGGCGCTAGCTGGACTATTTGAGCTTCCCGCCGTCTCCTGGCTACAAGGCATTGGCCTTTACTGGGTATTGCGCCTCGTTCTCGCCCCGCCGGATATGCAGCTGAAGCTAAAAAGTCGGTAAGCCGTGCCAGCCATCGCTCGCGGGTTTTCACAATCAATTCGTTACCAAGGCAATTTTCTTGTCAGCTGGAGCGATGGTCAGCGTAACCCCAGAGTTAAACTCCAAGTAATCAGCCTCTACGCCATCGCTAAAGATCACACCGTTAATCGGCATTCGAGACCGAACGATCAGTGGTGTCTTCTGGGTCAGGTAACCGTGTACGAGGGAACATTGAGTCACCTGGCTGGGAAACGGTTCGCGAACGGTGTAAACGAGCTGCTGGGAGTCCCACGGCAGCCGTCCATTGTTCGGGGGCGGCACATACGTTCCTCCGTGTGCCTGGACTATGCTGGCCGCTCCCGCGTAGACGGATTGCAGCCAGCCTGTCGAACCCGCACCGGTAGACACGATGATCCCGCTCGACGAATGGGCTTCGGCGCGTCCGTCGATCTCGATGTCATAGCGTGCAGAAACGTGGGAACGAGCGCCGACATAGAAGTCGTTAAAGGCCAGCAACTCCTGCCCATCTGAAGATCGGGCAATGGCGAGCGTGACATTCTTCTTGTTCATCTCGCCATTCAATGCCCCCCGAAGAGGCGAACCGAAGTCCCCGGGGCTGAATGCCAGGAGAATCCCATCGTACAGGTCGGGGTTCGGGTTGATGGCAAAGATTGGCTGGCCGTCCAGGTACTTGGCTGTATTGGATACCAGACCATCCTGCCCGATCGTGATGACGAGATCCCCGGCAGCGAAGGTGAATTGCGGCACAAGGGCTCGGTCAACGACCTGGTGCTTCTGATTGGCGGGAAGCGACCCGACGACAGCGCTGACCACGCGCCGGTACTGGTCATGCGCCAATTGAATCTCGTCGAAGGAATGGCCGCTCTGCGTGAGGTAGAACTTTGCCTGCGCCGGCGTATTGAATCGATGCACCAGCTCTTCGAGTTCAGTGCGCCGGGTAACCACCACGACCTTGTCAAACGACGTCGCCATAGCTTTGCCTCTAACGCGTCAAGCTTCCGCGCGCTGGTCGGTCACGTAGGCGACGACTTTGCTCAACAAATCCGGCGTGATCGTCAAATTGCCGATTGACCCGGCATTCGCCGCCCATTCCTTGAGCGCCAGACCGACGAGGGCCTGCGGCGGGAGTTCACCGTACGGCGCCAGCTTAAGCTGTTCCGCCTTTGCCCGTGCCTCAGCCAACTTCAGCTCGTTCCTGGCCTGCGTGTCCACGAGCGCCTTCTTGCGGTTCTCGAGCTCGACTTCCGTGTTCATTTCCGACTCGCGTATCTTGCGCTCCTCTTCGACCGCGGCTTTGCGCCGGTCGTAGATCGCCTGGTCGGCGCGCTTGCTGAGACTCTCGCGAAAATCAGCCTCCAGGGCCTTCTGCATGGCGGGCGTCGCTTTTATGGATGTGAAGTGCAGGCCCTCGATCACGACCCCGAGCGAGCTCAGGTCCTGCCCCTCGGCCACTTGGCCAAGCACGTCGCGCGCCAGGCCGCCGACACTGGTCAGAACCTTCTCGAGAGCCATTCGGCTGACCAGGGCCCGCGTCTGTTCCTGCACGACGTTGATGACGCGCTGAACGACCTTGCCCGGATCTTCTGACTTGTAGCCCTTCCTGATGGGGTCGACCGTGTAATCCAGGCGCGCCGCAATGTCGAGAGGCTGAGCGAGCCGGTATGCCAACGCTCCCTGGATCGCGACCTCCTGGAAATCGGCCGTGGTTTCGCTAAAGACGAAATGCGATTCCTGGCTGGTGATCCGAATCGCCGAGATCGTCGTCGTCAGCGGGGAGAACCAGAAATTGATGCCTGCCCCGTGCCTCGCGACTTTGCCGTCCTTGAAGCAAATAGTGTACGTACTGGGATCACCCTTGTAGTACCTGAACATGAGAATCACCTCTGTAAGCTACTTGATGAAATCGACCTTGCTTCGATCTATGACGCGAAAAAGCTTTGCGGGTCTGTGGGCCCCTTCGCGCCGGGACTTGCCCGTGGCTTCGATGACGTCCAACGCAAGGATCCGTTTTGAAAAATTTCTCGAATCGATCAACTGGCGGGTGATCAGTTCGTAGAGATGCTGTAGCTCCGGCATGGTGAATTCTTCGGGCATGAGCTGAAAAGCGATCGTCGAGTAATCAAGCTTTGCAGCGAGTCGCTCGAGGGACATGGCCAGGATCTCTGCATGGTCGAAGGCGAGCTGTGGAAGGTCATCGACGCTGAACCAGCCAACGCCCTCGGCGTCCGAGGCGGCCTTGATCTCCAGGGCATCCGAGGGCATCAACGCGTAGTAGGCGACACTGATGACGCGTTCGCGAGGGTCCCTTTTCGGCTCACCGAAGGTGTAGAGCTGTTCAAGATAGGCTGCTGCCACACCGGTCTCCTCCCGAAGCTCCCTTTTGGCCGCGTCGATCAAGCTCTCATCGATGCCGACGAACCCACCCGGGAGAGCCCAGCGACCTTTGTAAGGCTTCAGAGCTCGCTTTATGAGCAGCACCTTCAACTCATCCTTGCGCACCGTGAAGATCACGACATCGACGGTCACGGCCGGATGGGGATGGACGTACTGGTAGGGCATTGCAGCTGGCCACTTTCTGTATAACTTACAGGAACAGTAACTGTAACCGGTACAGAAAGTCAAGCGCAATCTCAGCAATTGAGGATCGACTACCCAATAGCCTGGAGGCGGGCGAAATCTGCGAACTGGATTAGGTTGAATGGCCGCTTGGCGAACCAGAGCGGTCGCTTGAGTGACTGCTCTGGCGTTATCCTAGGAGGCGGGTGTTGACCC
>JBGTLY010000308.1:0-22738 GCA_041743865.1 Woeseiaceae bacterium | reverse complement strand
GATTGCGCGCATGGCGCGCTCCTACTGTCCGGTTTGTCGGAGCGGGCCACGCCCGCGATTGTGTCGTTGCCCTGATCGCGCGCATGGCGCGCTCCTACTGTCCGGTTTGTAGGAGCGGGCCACGCCCGCGATTGTGTCGTTGCCCTGATCGCGCGCATGGCGCGCTCCTACTGTCCAGCTCGAATTCACGGGATCAGCAGAGCAGCCGCGAAAATCCCGAGCATCGTGAATGACAACCCGATCTTGACGAGAGTGCCGAAGAGCAGCCCGATCCACGTTGCAGCTCCGACGTGGGTCGAGCGCCTGATCGTGCCGCCGGCCGAGAATTCCCCGATGAGCGCGCCGACGAATGGCCCGAGCAGCAGCCCCGGCAGCCCGAAGAAAAGGCCGACGACGGTGCCGATCGCCGCACCCCAGAGTGCCGCCCCGCTCGCAGAGACCCGCCGGGCGCCGAGCAGGCCGGCGACAAAGTCGATCAACACGGCAAGGCCTGCCAGGACACCCAGCAATACGATCGTCCACGTGCCGATTCGGGTGTAATCGGCCACCCACGCCGCCAGCCACATGCCGGCGAACACCAGGGGTACGCCCGGTAGCGCGGGCAATACCGTGCCGGCGAGCCCCACCAGGATCAGGAGGGCGGCCGCGACGTACCAGAGCAGGGTTGCGTCCATCGCCGCAAGAATAGCCGACACCCTTGCCGCCGCGCAGCGCTTTGCCCCGATCGGGCGTATCCTGTGGCGGTCAACCGGAGGAGTTCTCATGAACCCGCATCGTCGCAGGTTTCTTGTCGCAGCCGGGATCACCGTCGCTACTGCCTCACTGCCGCTACGGGCACAGACGGCAGACCCGCTGAGGATTGGCATCATAGGCGCGGGCAAGGTCGGCACCGCACTCGGCACCGTCTGGGTCAATGCCGGGCACGACGTCATGTTTTCCTCACGGCACCTCGAGGAGGACAAAGCGCTGGCCGCCAGTCTCGGTGCCGGCGCGTCCGCCGGGACGCCGCGAGACGCTGCCGCGTTTGGCGATGTGCTCCTCGTCTCCGTGCCCTATGGCGCACTGCCGGAAGTCGGCAAGGAGCTCGCGGACCTCATCGACGGCAAGGTGGTGATCGATGCCTGCAACCCATTCCCGGAGCGCGATGGGGAGATCGCGGTCTGGGCACGAGAGAAGGGCGCTGGACGTGCATCCGCAGAATTGCTGCCGGGTGCCCGCATTGTGCGTGCATTCAACGCAGTCGGCGCAGCCCGAATGGGAACGGCCTACCAGGAGCCGGGGCGCGTCGGTATGCCGATTGCCGGCGACGATGCCGAGGCTGTTGAAATCGCGTCGCGCCTGATTCGCGAGATCGGCTTCGAACCGGTCCTCATCGGCGGGCTCGCGATGGGCCGATACCTGATGCCGGGCACGCCTCTAGCGGGCGAACGCAGCGCGGCGGAAATTCGGGAGATCGCGGCGGCGCTTCCGTAGGAGCGGGCCACGCCCGCGATCAGAACGTCGGTTGATGGGCTGCGTCCGGTACGCTCGTAGGAGCGGGCCATGCCCGCGAATGGTATGCCGATGGAACGATGCGCCGTCCATTCGCGGGCGCGGCCCGCTCCTACGGCTGATCCTGGAGCATTCATGCAATAATCGGCCCGGGCAAGCGACGGGGTCCGTATGAAAAAGCAAAGGGGACTTGGCCGAGGACTGGAGGCGTTGCTCCATGCGCCACCGCACGTGGGCGCTGCGCCACCCGCGACGGGCGCCACCCCGACAGAATTGCCACTGGACCAACTTACGACCGGCGATTACCAGCCGCGCGGTGAATTCGCTGACGACACATTAGCCGAACTCGCCGACTCGATTCGCGAGCAGGGAATTCTCCAGCCCTTGATCGTGCGCCCGCGATCGGCGACGGACGGCGCAGGTTACGAGATTGTCGCCGGTGAGCGGCGCTGGCGTGCCGCCCGCCAGGCGGGCCTTGCGACCGTTCCGGTCTTGGTTCGGGAACTCGATGACCAGGCAGCGCTTGCCGTCGCGCTGATAGAAAACCTGCAGCGCGAGGATCTGAATCCGCTCGACCAGGCACGTTCGCTGGCTCGCCTCGTGTCGGAATTCGAGCTGACCCACGAGGAAGCCGCGAAAGCCGTCGGCCGCTCGCGCGCCTCGGTCAGCAACCTGCTTCGTCTCCTCGGCCTGCACGACGAAGTCAAGGCGATGTTGGCGGACGGTCGCCTCCAGATGGGGCACGCGAGGGCATTGCTGTCACTCGATGCGGACAGCCAGGTCACGGTTGCCCGGAGCTGTGACCGGAAGGGCCTGTCCGTCCGGCAGGTCGAGGATCGGGTGCGCCGGCAACTCGACGGAACCGTCGAACGCCACGCGGGACAAAGGGCCCCGGATCTGCAGACACAATGGCTGCAATCTCAGCTAAGCGCGGAGCTTGGGCAGAAATTCGACATTCGAGGCTTGCGCGATGGCAGCTACAGGCTGAACCTGGCTTTTAATGACCTGGCCGCCCTCGAGGAGTCGCTGCGGCGACTTCTCGATCTGCTGGGACAGGTTCGTCAAACCGCCGGTCCCCGAGCGCGCGAATCTTCCCACTAGGGACCTGGCGCCCGTAGGAGCGCGCCACGCGCGCGCGTAGGAGCGCGCCATGCGCGCGATAGGTTCGCCCCGAATCGCGGGCATGGCCCGCTCCTACGCACCATTCCTGTCGGCCACGGTGCGCCACGCGCGCGATAGGTTCGTCCCCGAATCGCGGGCATGGCCCGCTCCTACGTCAACCACGGTGCGCCACTCGCGATAGGTTCGCCCCAATCGCGGGCATGGCCCGCTCCTACGGCAACCAGGGTGCGCCAGCGCACAGACCCGGCCAACTCCCGGAGGTAGGTTCACTAAAGAGCCAGCCACGGGGAGTGGACGTGCTGCACGAGTTTCTTACCGCCCATCGGGACGAACTGATCGAGAGTTGTCGATACAAGTCGACGCTCAGGGTCGCGTCCGCGATCAAGCGCAACCCGGTGCCACCGAACGGCGTTCCGTCGATACTCGATCAACTGATCGACACACTCCGCGCGGAGCAAGCGCCCGAAACCCGTCGCGATATCCTGGCATTCGACTCGTATGGCGCGAAGAAGTCACTCCAGGCAGGCATCAACGCTCCCGCGGCTCAGTACGGGCAGGCGCTGTTGCGGAACGGATTCCCGGTCGAGGAGATCGTCTATGGCTATGGCGATCTTTGCCAGGCCGTCACGGACCTGGCGGTGAAGCAGGACGCAATGATCGAGGCGCGGGAGTTCCGCACACTGAACCACTGCCTGGACCAGGCTATCGCGGAAGCGCTTATCAGCTATTCGGCACGTGTGAAAACTCCGGAGGCCGCGGACGATGCGGTGCAGAGGCTGAACGAACGACTCGGTTACTTCGTCCACGAGTTGCGTAATCACTTGCAGACGGCCACCCTGGCGCTCGCGGCCAGCCGGACCGAGAACAAATTCTCGTCCGCGGCAAACCTCGTGCTGGATCGCAGCATTATTGCGATGCGCAATCTCGTCCGCCGCTCGCTGTCCGATGTGCGGACGACCGCGGAAGTGCCGGCATGTCGACAATTGGTTACCGTCGCGGATTTAATCTCCGACATCCGGCAATCCGTCTCACTCGACACACGCATACGCAACCTCGACTTCGTTGTCGAACCTGTCGATACATCGCTTGGCATCTGTGTCGATGCGGAGCTGCTCTCTGCGGCGCTCGGCAACTTGCTGCAGAATGCATTCAAGTTCACACACCGTCACACGCAGGTCACACTCACGGCTTTCGCAAAAGGCGATCGTGTCCTGATCGAGGTCATGGACAATTGCGGCGGATTGCCGGCAGGTGACACGGAAGACCTGTTCCGGCCGTTCACGCAGGCCGGACGCGACAAATCCGGCGCCGGGCTGGGTCTATCCATCTGCCGGCGTAACGTAGAGGCGAATGACGGTGTCCTTTCGGTACGCGACATACCGGGTACCGGCTGCGTCTTCAGCATCGACCTGCCGCGCGCGGCCTTGGCGAGCCCAGAGTTGTCGGGCAAATCGCGGGCGGGCGTCGGGTAGTCGAGAAAAGCATCAAATTCCTCATGTCCGTTCGTCACGGGCTCGCCGCCCTCGGAATGTCGATCGTGATTCTGAAACCCGGCCGGTTGTTTTCGATCCCTAGGCTCCCCCGGTGCTGGTCCACAACCGCGCGAACGAGGGCGAGGCCCAGCCCGTTACCGGGCTCCGGGCGGGCGGAATCAAGGCGTACGAAGCGCCGCTGGACATTCTCGATCTCCTCCGGGGGAATGCCCGGTCCGGTGTCACTGACGGCGAGCCGGCAGGCTTGCGGCTCCGACGCGACGGTCACCTCGACCTGTCCGCCGGCGGGCGTGTACTTGATGGCGTTGTCGAGCAGGTTCGTCACCGCCTGCGCCAGGAGTTCCCGGTCGCCGAAAACTCGACCGGGCTCCGTTGCGCGGAAGTAGAGAGCGACGCTCCGGTCCTCGGCCGCGGGCCGGTAGAAGTCGCAAACGTCCTGCGCAATCCCGGCCAGGTCCACATCGGCGAAGGCCGCGCGATAGGCGCCGGATTCGATGCGGGCGATCCGGAGCAACGCATTGAAGGTCGCGAGCAGCCGGTCAGCCTCCCGCACACAGCGCGCGATATCCGTGGAATCGGCTGGCGCCGAAACCGCGAGCCGCTCGAGGCGGTTCCTTAACCGGGTCAACGGCGTCCTGAGATCGTGCGCGATACTGTCGCCGACATGCCGGACGCCCTCCAGCAATGACTCGATCTGGTCGAGCATGGCATTGATATTCACGGCAAGACTATCGTATTCGTCACGCGAGCCGGTCACCGGCACGCGCCGCGCCAGGTCGCCGCCAATGATCTGCCGCGCCGTCCGGTTGATTTCCGAGACCCGTCGCTGGGCGGTAAGGCTCATCAGCACGCCGCCGACCAGTGCCAGGAGCAGCACGGCGCCGACGCCGAACACCGCGGCGCGTTCGAAGACGCGCTCGAGTTGCGCGAGTTCGCGCACATCCCGGCCGACGAGCAGCCGCAGATTGCGTCCCACAGCCAGCACCCGGGCGCGTACCGGAACGACCGAGCCGTCCGCCAGAGCCCGCGGGAACTCGAGCCATCCGTTAGTGATTTCGGAGCCGGCTGGCCAGCGACGCAGGTTGCCGGCCAGCGGCTCGAGATTCGCGTCGGCAAAGAGATACACGGAGCGGTGCTCGGTATCGCGCTCAACCCGCTGGGCGACGACATCCACGAGCCCGCGCAGGCCCTGGCGTTCGAACTGTTCGGCGAGCCCTGAGATTTCCACCTCGATCGTCGCATTGATCTGGCGATTGAGGCTGCCGAGCGTGAACCAGTAGAGTGCCCCGAACAACAGCAGCACAGAAACGGCGAACAATACTGCGTAGATGAGCGTCAACTGGAACGTGCTGGTCCTGAGCAGCGATCCTGCGCTCGGGGGAACCGTCCGGGACATGGATTGCGCCTTCATCCGAAGAGGCCCGTCAGGCGCCCGGCGCCTCGATCCGGTAACCTGCACCCCGTACCGTGTGCAGCAATGGCCGTTCGAAGTCCTTGTCGATCTTGGTCCTGAGGCGGCTCATGTGTACGTCGATGACGTTGGTCTGCGGGTCGAAATGGTAGCTCCAGACCGCTTCGAGCAGCATCGCACGCGTGACCACCTGCCCGGCGTGACGCATCAGGTATTCGAGCAACTGGAATTCCTTCGGCTGCAGATCGATCTTCTGCCCGGCGCGTTCGACCTTGCGTCGCAAAAGGTCGAGCGACAGGTCCGCGACCTGCAGCACGGTCTGCCCGGCATCCGCCGCGGAACGCTGTCGGCGCAACAATGCCTCGATGCGCGCCTGCAGCTCGGCAAACTCGAAGGGCTTGACGAGGTAGTCGTCGCCACCCGCCTTGAGCCCGCTGACGCGATCGTCTACTTCGCCCAGCGCGCTCAGCACGAGAGCGGGCGTCGTAATGGCCGACGCCCGCAGCGTGCGAACAATCGTGAGGCCGTCCACCCCCGGCAGCATGCGGTCGACGATGATGCCATCGTAGGATTCGGTCGTGGCGAGGAACAGGCCGTCTTTGCCGTTGCTGGCAGTGTCCACCGTGTAGCCGGCCTGCTCCAGTCCGCTTTTCACATACGACGCAACATCCTCGTCGTCCTCGATAATCAGTAACCGCACCCGCCGTTATTCCTTATGGATTTGCCTTGCGGTCTCTGCACCAGTGCATGGATCGCCTCAATCGGATATCGGAATCCGTCGACAAAGACGACGTGGAATTTCTCATACACACTCCCGGCTGTCGAGGTCGCGTCGATGGCAATCGCGTGGCGCATACGCCAACCCCCGCATTAAATTTTTTTAATGTTCCGGCCAAGCTCCCTTAATGCAGGTCTGCGTAGGATGTCTCCTCATCTCAGGCTACAAACCGAACTCAACAGGAGGTATCAAGCAGATGTTCAGGTCCCTAAAATCACCCCGCTTGCACGTGGTAGTGGCAGGGCTGGCCGGTGGCGCCGCGGCGTCTGTCGTCGGGCTCGGCACGCTCTCGGCGAACGCCGAGACGGCACTCTCGGTGCCGGCCGCCACCTTCGAGGCGCCTGCAAATGTCCGATCGTTCGCCGACGTTGTCGAACAGGTGAGTCCGGCGGTCGTCAGGATCACGGTATCGCAGGACGCGGCGACCGTGCCCGCCGGGGGCTTTCCCGGCCATCCCGGCGGCTCCGGGTCGCCGCAATTCGATGACTTTTTCCAGCACTTTTTCGGCACCCCGGGAATGCCCCGGCAGGAACAGCCGATGCTTGGCCAGGGCTCCGGGTTCGTCATCGACACGGCCGGCTTCGTTGTGACGAACAATCACGTCATCGACGGCGCCGAGTCGATTACCGTAGCGTTCATCGACGGCAGGGAGCTCGAGGCGACGCTGGTCGGCATCGACCCGCAGACCGACCTTGCGTTACTCAAGGTCGAGAGCGACGACGCATTGCCATGGCTGCGCTTTGGCGACTCGAACGAGGCGCGTGTGGGCGACTGGGTGCTGGCAATCGGCAATCCTTTCGGACTGGGCGGCACAGCGACCGCAGGCATCATTTCCGCGCGCGGCCGCGACATCCAGTCCGGTCCCTACGACGATTACCTGCAGATCGACGCACCCATCAACAGCGGTAACTCCGGCGGCCCTGTCTTCAATGCGGACGGTGAGGTGATTGGTGTCAATACAGCGATCTTCTCTCCGAACGGCGGTAACGTCGGCATCGGCTTTGCAATCCCTGCAAGCCAGGTCGAAGCCATCGTCGGCGAGCTGAAGAGCTCGGGTTCGGTCCAGCGCGGCTGGCTCGGAGTGCAGATCCAAAACGTTGACGAAGAGCTGGCGGCGAGCTTCGGTCTCGAGGACGCGGCCGGGGTCGCGGTGGCACATGTCGCCGACGACAGTCCGGCGGAGAAAGCCGGGATCGAAGTCGGTGACGTCATCCTGCACTTCGGCGACGAAACAATCGATGATGCTCGCGGGTTGAGCCGCATCGTTGGGGCGACGGATCCCGAGGAGGAGGCAAGCGTCGTGCTCTGGCGCAACGGCAAAGAAAAGACCGTCCGCGTCACGCTCGCGAAGTCGGAAGCCGGCGTTGCCGTTGCGGCGGCACAGGATCACCAGGGCAAGGCAGTCGGCGAAAGCCTCGGCCTCGAGCTCGCGAACCTCGACGAGACCTACCGCAGCCGCCTCGGCGTGCCCGCGGATACCGAAGGGGTGGTGGTCACCCGTGTGCAGCCAGGCAGTCCCGCCGCTGCGGAAGGCCTGCGCCCGGGCGATATTGTCTCGCGTATCGACTCGGTGACGGTCGGGAAAGTCGAGGATGCCGTTCGTGCAACCGCAGCCGCCCGGGAAGACAAGGAGCGGGTCACGCTGCTGGTGCGACGCGGCGATTCCCAGCGTTTCGTTTCCGTGGCTCTCTCTTAAGCCCGACACGCCGTCTGCAACAGGGCTGGAACCGCGCATGCCGGTTCCAGCCCTTTCTGTTTTTGCAAGGGCTGTCGATGCGGCAGCCAGCCGTCTTAATCTCACCTTACGTACGGTGGCGAACAGACCGCACCGGGGAAACCCCGGATAATCAACTCAGCCAGAAGGCATCCGGCCTCTGAGATTATCAACGGGACTTTTAAAATGACTCACTTCTTCAGAAACGCGGGCGTGCGCGGAATTCGCGCGCCCGTGTGCGCCCTTGCCGCTGTCGCCAGCGTGCTGGCGCTCGGCGCGTGTGCATCGACGCCACAGCCGCCATCCAGGGCCCTTCAGGCAGCGGAGTCTGCCATCACCACCGCCGAGCAGGCGCGTGTTGCCGACTACGCCTCAGCCGAATTGACGCTCGCGCGCGAGAAACTGGCCGCAGCGCGGAGCGCCGTGCAAAACGATGAAATGCTCCAGGCCGAGTATTTGGCCGAGGAGTCGCGCGTCCATGCCGAACTCGCTTCCGCGCGCGCCGAAGAGGCCAAGGCGAAGGCAATCAACGACGACATGCAAAAAAGTATCGACACGCTGAGGCAGGAGATGCGGCGCGTCACGGGAGCAACACAATGAAAAGCCAGTACCGGACCAATGCCAGACTCGTCGTCTCCGTCGCCACCTTGCTGCTGTTCACCGCTTGTGCGACGCCGCTGACGGCGCCGCCAGGGGCCGACACGGCTCGCAGCAAGCTAAGCCAGTTGCAGTCCAGTCCGGAGCTTGCGAGCCTCGCACCGGTTGAGCTGAAAGAGGCCGAGGCAGCAGTAATCGCCGCCGAAGTCCCACGCGTGCACGATGGCTACGCGGCTCACCTCGTATTGATCGCCGACCAGAAGGTCGATATTGCAGCGGCTCGTGCGCAGAGCCGGCTGTATGAGGACCAGCGCCGCGCGTTGAGTGAAGAAAGCGAGACCGCCCGGCTCGAGGCTCGTACACGGGAAGCAGACAGCGCACGCGCCGACGCAACTGCCGCTCGCGCGGATGCCACTGCAGCCCAGGACGAGGCCGAGCTGGCGCGGCAGCGGACGGCAAGCGCGAGGGCTGAGATGGACGAACTGAAGCGACAGGTCGAGGAACTGAACGCCCGCGAGACCGATCGCGGCCTGGTAGTGACGCTGGGCGACCTGTTGTTCGAAACGGGACGGGCGGATCTCAAGGGCGGCGCCACCAGCAACCTGGACAAACTCGCTGTGTTCCTGAATGAGTACCCGGATCGGACCGTGCTCATCGAGGGCCACACGGACAATGTCGGCGGGGACGATATGAACATCGACCTGTCGAATCGCCGCGCCTATTCGGTTCGGTCTTTCCTGGCAGAACGTGGCATTTCCGCCAACCGCCTGTCGTCGACCGGCCTGGGCGAAAGCTCGCCGATTGCGAGCAACGATACAGCAACCGGGCGCCAGCAGAATCGCCGGGTGGAGATCATCATCTCGAACGCGTCGACAGCTTCAGCGACAGACTGACGAACGACGCTCGTAGAAACCCGCCGTGCTAACGCGCGGCGGGTTTTTTTTGGTGTTGCGGGTTCGCGCGGCGCCCCGACTCGTCTAGTGCAGGACTTGCCTGTACGTTTCAAGTGAGGCTTCGTAGCACTCGCAACTCGCCGCTTCCAGGCCCTTGCGATCGACGATACGGATTTCGCCACGGGAATAGCGGATGAGTGAGCGCCGCTGCAGGGCTCCGGCGGCCACGGTAACGCCGCTTCGCCGTACGCCGAGCATTCCCGCGAGGTACTCGTGCGTGAGATGAAAATGATCGGCATGTGCGCGGTCGTGTGTCATGAGCAGCCAGCGCGCCAGGCGCGGTTCCACGGCGTGGAAGTGAATGCACGTCAACGATTTGGCGAGCTGGCTCGTCATGACGTAGAGGTATCGCTGCAAGGTCCTGAGCAGGGAGGGACTCGCGTGCAAGCATCTCTGCAGCTGCGGTACGGTCAGCCGCAGGGCCGTGCCTTCGCCCTGCACGATGCCGCGTAGCTGGGCCTCGTCAGTACTCAGGATCAGGGTCGCTCCCAGCATGCCCTCGTTGCCGATGAGACCCATTTCGAGCGGCATGTGGCTGCCGGTCGTATCCACCAGCGATATGAAAGCACTCAACGGAAAGTACACGAATCGGATGGTTTGCCGCGGTTCGCAAAGTATCTCGCCGAACGCCAGGTCGACCGATTCACCCTGCTCGAGGAGGCCCTCGCCATCCTTGCGCGAAAGTCCGTCGATCAGGCGATTGGCGATCCGCCGAGGTCGTTTTGTTGGTGTCCGCAATTGCGCTGCATAGGTTGATGAAACCAGGCGTCGAAAGACGGGTCCTGGAGGGTTGTGACTCAGTCTCGGCGAGCCACGCGAGATCGTCTGTTCGCCACTGCACATAGCGATGGAATTGCCGGCTCAGCGGAAGTCACAGCATTCCGCTTAGTCTAGAATCGCGGCTTACGCACGAGCTGACACTTGGCAGTCGTTGCGCCCTTCCCGACATAACGTCGCGTCCGGGACGGTCGGATTTCATGAAAACGAGCACCGGGAGCGGTCATACAAACGGATTCGAGAGACTTACTCGCAGACCTGCCGATGAAACCCCTGCAGGTGGCGGCGGTGGTCATGTGCATTCTTCTGACCTCGCTCGACGGCTTCGACGTCTTGTCGATCAGTTTCGCGTCGCCCGGCATAGCGGATGAGTGGGGCATCAATCGTGCTGCGCTCGGAATCGTCCTGTCGATGGAACTCATCGGGATGGCCATTGGCTCGATGATTTTCGGGTCAGCGGCCGACAGCTATGGACGCCGGCCCACGGTGTTTGTCTGCCTGTTACTGATGACGACCGGCATGTATCTCGCCAGTACGGCGGGAAGCGTCCAGGTGCTCTCTGCCTACAGATTTGCAACCGGCCTTGGAATAGGCGGCATGCTCGCGACGGCCAACGCACTGACGGCTGAATTCTCCAGCGCACGTCACCGGAATCTTGCGGTGACCCTGATGGCTGCCGGGTACCCGGTGGGCGTGATTGTCGGCGGATCGATCGCTTCGGCGCTACTCGTTAACCATGACTGGCGTTCAGTCTTCCTGCTCGGCGCGGCAATGAACGCGGCAGTTTTTCCCCTGGTCTGGTTCTTCCTGCCCGAGTCCGTCGCTTACTTTGCGGACCGCCAGCCGGCTGGCGCCCTTGAACAGATCAATCGGACCCTCCGACGCCTCGGACATGCCGCGATCACGAGACTACCGCTGCCGCGGGAGCGGCAGGCCGGCATCGCCATGCGCAGGCTGTTTACGCCAGCACTCAGACGCACCACGCTACTCCTGACGCTCGCCTACTTCCTGCACATCATGACGTTCTACTTCATCCTCAAGTGGATTCCGAAGCTCGTCGTGGACATGGGATTCGAACCGTCGACGGCAGGCAGGGTCCTGGTCTGGGCAAACGTTGGCGGGCTGGCCGGATCACTGCTGCTCGGTTTCATGAGCCTGCGCATCCAGATACGTGGCCTGGTCATTGTGGCACTGCTTTGCGGCGCGGTTGGTGTAATTGTGTTCGGCGCAGGGCAGACAGACCTCAGGCAGTTGTCGCTTGCCGCTGCCTGCGCGGGCTTTTTCACTAACGCTGCAGTCGTCGGTATGTACGCACTGTTCGCGCAGTTGTTTCCGACCGATGTCCGGGCGGGCGGAACCGGATTCGCAATCGGTGTCGGTCGCGGCGGCTCGGCCCTGGGACCGATGATCGCCGGCTTCCTCTTTGCGGCAGGAGCGGGCCTGCCCGTCGTGGCGATGGCAATGGCAGCGGGATCGGTCATCGCCGCCATTCTCATCGCCTGCCTGGGTACAGGCCGGACGAGAATCCTTCCGGCCTGATAACTAAAAAGGGCGGGATCCCGCAGGATCCCGCCCTTCATTTCAGACCGGTATCGTTCAGATTGCGACGATATTGTCCGCTTGCGGGCCCTTCTGGCCCTGCGTCACGGTGAACTGGACCTTCTGGCCTTCATGCAGGGTCTTGTGACCCTCGCCAACGATCGAGTTGTGGTGAGCGAAAACGTCGGGACCCGATTCCTGCTCGATGAAGCCGAAGCCCTTGGAATCGTTGAACCATTTAACGGTGCCTGTAACTGTAGCCATTGTATTTTCCTGTTGTATCAAAAGTAATTTACGCCTCATCGCATTGAGGAGGCGGATGTCGCTTTAAAGGGTTGCTGGTTACTTATGGATAACAGGACGAGGCACAAATGAAGAACTTCGAAATGGTGTCATAAAGTTAGAAGCGCACGCTCAAGCCCGGCGGAGTCTATAGGGTACCGGGGCAGAGTCAACCTTTATTGCTCAATACCTCGTCCAGTGCTTCCGCCAGTTTTTCGGCGTTCTCGCGAGAGAAAACCAGCGGCGGACGGATCTTGAGCACATTCTCCCGCCGTCCCGTCCGGCCGATCAAAACGCCGTTCCGGCGCATATCATTCACAACCTCTCTCGCGAGATCGGAGGCGGGAGCTCGGTTTTCTCGGTCCAGCACCAGTTCGACACCGTGGAAGAGGCCGCTGCCGCGGACGTCGCCGATCATTGCATGGGCGGACTTCAGTCTCCCTAAAAGGGCGCCGAGATGCAGCCCGACTTCACGCGCGTTGTCCTGCAGGCGCTCCCGCTCCAGGACGTCGAGGACGGCAAGACCGGCGGCGCAGGATACCGGGTTGCCCCCGAAGGTATTGAAGTAGTAACGCCCGGCCGCAAAAGCGGCCGCGATGGCGGGCGTCGTAATGACGGCGGCCAGGGGATGTCCGTTGCCCATGGGTTTGCCGAGCGTCACGATGTCCGGCAGGACGCCTTGCTGCTCGAACCCCCACAGGTGCTGGCCGGTCCGCCCGAAGCCCGCCTGTACCTCGTCGGCGATGCACAGCCCGCCGGCCGCGCGAACCTTCCGCCACGCCGCGGCGAGATAACCGGGCGGAGCGATATGAATGCCGTCGCTGGTGTAGATCGTGTCAACAAAGAACCCCGCTACCCGGTGGCCGCGCGCATCGAGCGTGTCGATGGCGGTATCGAGATACGCCGCAAAGTGTTCACCGGCAGTAGCCGGATTTGCCGAGGCCTCGATTGATCGGTAGGCATCCGGTGCCGGCACCGTGACCACCCAGTCCTCCGGGCAACCTGGCCCGAGCTCCTCCGGTGAAAGTTGCGCCACGGCCGTGGTGTTGCCGTGATAGGCATGTTCCGTGACGATGGCGCCGCTTCCGCCGCTGGCCGCGCACGCGATTTGCCAGGCGAGGTCATTCGCTTCGCTGCCGGTACAAACAAAGAAAGCGACCGACAGGTCACCCGGAAACAACTCTGCGAGCCGCTCCGCGTAGTCGATGATATGCGCGTGCAGGTAACGGGTATTCGTATTCAGGCGGCGTGCCTGTGCGGCCAGGGCGCCGGCAACCACGGGGTGTGAATGGCCGACACAGGCGACATTGTTATAGGCGTCGAGGTAAGGTCGGCCGCCTGCATCGTAGAGCCATACGCCCTCTCCGCGCACGAGGTGCAGCGGCCGGTCGTAAGACAGCCTGAGGCTTGGGCCGAGCAGGGCCTGTCGCCGCCTCTGCAAGTGAGCTTCCGCCTCTTCGGTCCATGATCCGGCATCTGAGGCCGGAAAGCCGGTTACGTGGCGAAATGCGTCGCTAACCGCCCGCGCATCGAGTGTGTCCAGAATCTCCAGGGTCTGCCAGTATCGTTCGTGGCTGCCGAGGATGTACGCGACATTGTCCGCGTGATCCAGCGCGCGCCAGTTGCAGATGCAGACCGACATCGTGAGGCGCAGCTGTACGAGTTCGAACAGGATATCGACCTCGGCCGCTTCGAGCGGATACACGCCGTGATAGGCGGCCAGCATCTCGCACGCCGTCGTCACCGGGTCGCGCAGTCCGACGACCTGGTAGGCAATGGCTACGGCGAGGTCGTTGACCAGCGGCGCATGCACCATATCGCCGAAGTCGATGATGCCGCAGACGTCGGTTGGATCGGCCACGGTCACGAGTACGTTGTCCGGGTTGCAGTCGTTGTGAATCACCTGTGCGCGCAGACCGGGCAGTAACGACGCGTAGGATCGGGCATGCCGCTCGAGGTTCGCTTCTGCGAGCGAGCGTCTCGCCGGTTCCGCAATGTGCCTGGCGAGCATGCTGACTGACGCGGCCTCGCCGACATTCCAGAGCAGCGGGTGCCGGGCGGACGGGTGAAAGAATCCGCGCAGGTGTAGTCCCAATTCGGCCAGCATCCGCGCCATGTTCTGCCTTAATGCCGGCGTCGACGGAACCGTTTCGACAGGCGCTCCCGCGAGGTAGGAAACCAGTCGAACCAGGCATTCGCCATCCGGCGTGTCGAGACGTTGCAGTGCCTCACCGTCCGCACCCCGGACGATATGGGGCACCGGCAGGTGCGGCGCTTGCCGGGCGATGTGTTCGAGTGCTTTCACCTGGAAATCGAGTACCGTCGGCGACTCACCGGCATTGGAAATCTTCAGGACGAAGGTTTCGCCATCGTCCGTCGACAACCTGAAGTTCTGATCGCGCTCACTCGCGAGCGGATACAGATCCCCGGTGAGCCCGAAGGTTTTTTGAACGAACGCATGCGCGGTATCGGCGGCAACCGCCGGCGCCGGCAGCGTCATTACCTTGTAAACGTCGTTCGTCTGCAATGCGTTGGACAGCGTGCCTGCGGGAGCGTGGGATGGAGTTTACCTAAATTCTCTTGCTCGCAGCGCTGTGTCGTGGCATGAACCTTGCAGAATACGGTCTCAGCGGCACGTCCGCGGGAGAGACAAGTGAACCAAAGCAAATTGACGTTCGGTGCTACGTGCGTGGCTTTTCTGGCCCTGGGCGGTTGCGCCTCCGCTTACTATGGCACGCTCGAGCAGTTCGGCATCGAGAAGCGCGACATTCTTACCGACCGTGTGAAGGATGCGCGCGAGGCGCAAACCGATGCCAAGGAACAGTTCAGCGATGCGCTTGAACGATACCGGGCGGTCATCAAGCTCGACGGTGGCGATCTGGAGACTGTTTACGATCGGCTGAATGCCTCATTTGTAAAGAGTCAATCCAGTGCGCAGGCAGTGACCGCTCGTATCGACGAGATAGAAACCGTCGCCGATGACCTATTCGCGGAATGGAAAACCGAGATCGGCGACTATTCCGACGCTGAGCTCCGGGGCCGGAGCGAAGCCCTGCTCAGGGAAACGCAACAGGATTACCGGCAGATGCTGGCGGCGATGCGGCGAGCTGAGACCTCGATGGCGCCCGTGCTCACTCTATTCAATGACCAGGTGCTGTTCCTCCGCCACAACCTGAATGCGCGCGCCATCGCATCGCTGGATTCGGAACTGCAGGGCATAGAGGCAGCGACGGGTAACGCTATCGCGGAAATGGAACAGTCCATCGCGGAGGCCGGCCGGTTCATCAGCTCCATGCAGTAGCGGCAGGAAAGTCTACGCACACGACCGCTTGCCAGATACAAAGTGCTACGTTCACACACACCGCAGAGACCATTCCGAGCCTGCTGAGCGTTATCTTGGACTCCCCTAAAAACCAAGGATCAACCAATGAACGTATCGAGTTTTCAACGCATCAATATCCTGGCCGTGTTCGGCCTCGGGCTGCTCGCGGTGGCGGCGAATGCCGCTCACCATGAGAAAGCTGAAATGAAATCCCAGGACATTGTCGACACCGCGGTCAGTGCGGGACAGTTCGACACCCTGGCGGCCGCCCTGACCGCTGCCGATCTGGTCGACACCCTGAAGGGCGACGGTCCGTTTACCGTATTCGCACCCACCGATACGGCGTTCGAGAAGCTGCCGGCCGGCACGGTAGAGAACCTGCTGAAGCCGGAGAATCGCGACCAGCTGGTCGCCCTGCTGACCTATCACGTCGTACCTGGAAAGGTGCTGGCCGCCGACGTCGTCGAGCTCGACTCTGCGACGACAGTGAACGGCAAGGCGCTGACGATCAAGATTACGGACGGCAAGGTCCAGGTCGACGACGCTACGGTCGTAACGGCGGACATCTCAGCAAGCAATGGTGTCATCCATGTGATCGATACCGTGATCGTGCCCGCATCGTAAATCTTTACGGCAATCGGCACAGGGACGTGCCGGATCTAGCGACGGCTTCGCCGACCGCCTGCCGGCGCCGGTCGCCCGCATGGTGCGCTCCTACGGCCTCGGTTGTAGGAGAGGGCCACGCCCGCGAAGGTGTCGTTCAAGACGGGGTTGGCGCCACCGGATCGTCCCCGAGCGCTGCCCGCAGCGCAGCAAGTTCCTCCTCGAGCTTTTCCACCCGCGCCTCGAGGTCTGAGATCCGGCTGCTCGCAACAGGCTCACTCGCCGCGGCGTGGGCGGTCGCTGATTCGTATGCGGCCGTGTCCACCTCGCCGCAGAACAGATGCATGTACTCCGAATCCCGCCGGCCCGGCGAGCGGGGCAGCTTGACGACCATCGGTCCCGGTTGATACGCAGTGAGCTCATCGAGGCATTTAACGACGGCCTCGTTATCCGCAAAGTCATGCAGCCGCCGGCAGTTCGTACGCAGCTCGCCCGGCGTCTGCGGTCCACGGAGCAACAGGACGCACACGAGCGCGAGCTGGGCGTCATCGAACTTCAGTTCGTTGTAACGGGTATTGCAGAACGTCTGCAGATACTTTTCGACGCCGCTCTTGAAGTTTTCATTGATGCGCAGGAGATTGCGCCCGCTCAGCAAGCGGGTCAGTCTCTGCACCTCACCTTTGGTGAGTGCCGTTACGGGATTGCGACCGGACTTCTGGTTACACGCGTTCGTCAGCGCGTTGAGCGTCAGCGGATACTGATCGGGGGTAACGAGGGACTTTTCGATGAGCGAGCCGATCACGCGAGCTTCATCGGGGGTAAGTACGGGCAGCACGGATACTCCTCAGAGGCGAAACGCCATGGACTATAGGCTGTTTCGTCGATGGGCGGAACGTCTGCTGTGCCCCGGCCGGCCGGGCTCCGTTAGCGCTTTCGTGACGGGTCTTTCTTACCTGGCCGGGACTTTTTCCGCGGTGGGTCCTTCTCCGTTGACCGGTCCTTCGTGCGCGATGGCTTGTCCGGGTGTCCGTCCAGACTGATTTTCAGCGGCCGGCCGCAAACCCTGACCTTCTTCAGGTCCATGAGGATGGCCTTCGGCATGCCGACCGGCAGGTCCACCAGGCTGAACGTCCGCTCGATCGCGATATGCCCGATGTGCTCGCTGTCGAGGCCGGCTTCGTTCGCGATCGCGCCGACGATATTGCCGGGCTTGACGCCGTGCTCACGTCCCACGTCGATCCGGTAACGTTCCTTGTTCTCGTCAGGTTGCGACGTGTCGCGCCGGCCTTTGCCTCGCGGCTTGTCGGCGCCCTCTGTCCGGCGCTTTTCAGTACGCCCGCCGGCTCGGTCCTTTTCCGGCGCCAGCAGCAAGGGCTGGTCGCCGATGGATAGCTTGGCGAGAGCGGCGGCAATGTCGAGAGCCGGCACGTCGTGCTCGTTACGGTACTGCTCGACCAGGCCCTGCATGAACGCCAGTTCGCCAAGCGCGAGCGTGTCCGTGATCTTCTGTTTGAAGTCGGCGATGCGCTTGTTGTTGACGGTTTCGGTCGTCGGCAACTCCAGCCGTTCGATCGGTTGCCGCGTGGCGCGCTCGATGACGCCCAGCATCCGGCGCTCGCGCGGGGCGACGAACAGGATCGCCTCGCCCGTGCGCCCGGCGCGGCCCGTGCGGCCAATGCGATGGATGTAGGCCTCGGTATCGTTCGGGATATCGTAGTTGACGACATGACTGATTCGATCGACGTCGAGGCCGCGTGCCGCGACATCCGTCGCGACCAGTATATCCAGTGCGCCACGTTTCAGCCGCTCGACGGTTTGTTCCCGGTGCGCCTGCGCCATGTCGCCGTTCATCGCCGCTGCCCGGTAGCCGCGGGCCTCGAGTTTCCCGGCGAGTTCGGCAGTTGCCGTCTTCGTGCGCACGAATATCAGGACCGCATCGAACGGCTCGACTTCGAGGATCCGTGTCAGTGCATCGAGTTTATGGAATCCGCTGACCTGCCAGTAACGCTGGCGAATCGTCTCGGCCGTTGCGGTCCGGGCCTCGATTGAAATCTCTCGTGGCTGGTCAAGGTGTTTCCGTGCGATCCGTTCAACCTCTTTCGGCATGGTGGCTGAAAAAAGGGCCATCTGCCGGTCCTGGGGCGTCTGTTCCAGTATCCAGGACACTTCATCGATGAAGCCCATGCGCAACATTTCATCGGCCTCATCGAGCACCATCGCCTGCAGCTGGTCGAGTTTCAGCGTGCCCCTGCGCATGTGATCCATGACGCGCCCGGGCGTCCCGACGACGACCTGCACGCCGCGACGCAGCTGCCGGATCTGCCCGCCGTATTCCTGTCCGCCGTAGATCGGCATCACGTGGAATCCCTGCAGGTATTTCGCATAGCGCTGGAATGCCTCGGCGACCTGGATCGCGAGCTCGCGCGTGGGCGTAAGCGTCATGACCTGTACATGCTTTGCGTGCATGTCGAGTCGCGACAACAGCGGCAGCGCAAATGCGGCCGTCTTGCCGGTCCCGGTGGGTGCGTGGCCGAGCAAATCGCGCCCCGCGAGGAGATGCGGAATCGCTTGCGCCTGGATGGGCGACGGCGACTCATAGCCGATCTCATCCAGCGCCTTCAGCAGCGGTTCGGCGAGTTGCAGTTCGCGAAACGAGGGTGTCCCGGTTTCGGGTTTGCTCATAGGAAGGGCCAGCCGCGCGGGGATGGCACGGACTGTAACACCGATGCTATCGGGTATTGCTAGTCCGCGCCGCTCCCTTCGCCCATTGCCGCGAGCACGGTGTCCAGCTGTTCGTACCGCAATTCCCAGAATCGTCGATAACCTTCCAGCCAGTCGACCGCCTCCCTGAGACGCTCCGCCTCGAGATGGCAGGGCCTTCGCTGCGCATCGCGCCGCCGTGACACGAGGCCGGCATCCACCAGCACCTTGAGGTGCTTGCCGACCGCGGGGAGCGAGATGTCGAAAGGCTCGGCCAGGTCCTTGAGCAGGGCGTCACCCTCCGCCAGCCGGGCGAGGATCGCGCGCCGCGTTGGGTCTGCGAGCGCTGCAAAGGTCGAATCGAGCTCATGAGCTTGCATTTAATAAACTACTTGGTTTATAAACCGTTTAGTTTAGTCCGGATGTCCCGGATGTCAATACCGAGCAGAGACCGCCAATGAACCAGACCCAAATTCAAAAAGACCTCGCGAACAGGAAACTCACCATCGAACGCCGATTCAATGCGCCGCTTGCCCGTGTCTGGCAGGCCTACACCGAGCCCCGCATTCTTGACCAGTGGTGGGCGCCGAAGCCCTGGAAGACCGAGACGATCGGGATGGAATTTCGGGCCGGCGGCTACTGGCACTATGCGATGAATGGTCCGGAGGGCGAGCAGCACTTCGGACGCATGGACTTTTCCGAGATCGAAGCACGCCGTCACTACGTGGCGCTCGACGTGTTCGCCGATGCGTCCGGAGACGCCGTTCCCGACATGCCGAAGCAGAATTTCATCACCTCTTTTGTCGACGAAGGCCAATCGACCAAAGTCATCGTCGTCGTGGACTATGAGAGTGTCGAAGATCTCCGGAAGGTGATCGAGATGGGTATGGAGGAAGGCCTCAGCATGGCGCAGGATCAACTGGAGGCGTTACTCGCCGGCAGTCCGCCTGAGCTGGTGCCCGGGGCCGCTTGAATGAAAACCTGCACCATCGGATTTACCAGGAAGTCGGCGGAGACGTTTTTCGCGGCGCTGCGCGGCAATGACGTCGCACGGGTGATCGACGTGCGACTGAACAATGTTTCGCAGCTTGCCGGTTTTGCGAAGCGTGATGACCTGAGGTATTTCCTCGAGACGATCTGCGGCGCGCAATACTTGCATGTCCCGGACTTGGCACCGACGCCGGAGATGCTGAAGGCGTATCAAGGGAAAGCTATGCCATGGGAGCAGTTTGAAGACCGCTTTCTCGACCTGATGGCTCAAAGACACGTCGAGCGCGTCATCGACAAGTCCCTGCTCGATCACGGCTGCCTGCTGTGCAGCGAACACGAACCCCATCATTGCCATCGGCGCCTGGTCGCGGACTACCTCAACGAATCCTGGGGTTCGATACTCGAGGTGAATCATTTGTACTGAAGGTGCGGACGTCGACTCCCGGTTCGGCTTATCATAAGAAAAACCCGCCGGAGAATCGCAATGAAGTCGCTGTGTTTCCTGTTATTACTGGCGTGTGTAGCTATGGTGCTGGCCGCTTGCGGCCCGGACAACGGCACATCCGCGACGGATGCCACGACACCCTCGCCCATGGCAAGTGACGGCCATTCGAGCCGCAGTTCGCTTGACTGGGCCGGCACGTATTCCGGTGTCACACCGTGTGCGGACTGCCCCGGCATCCGGACGACCGTGCACCTCGCGAATGATGGCAGCTTCGAACGGACGCTCGTCTACATCGACCGCAGTCCGGTCCCGGAGGTCGAGACCGGCTCATTTTCCTGGAACGAGGCGGGAAGTACCGTGATCCTCGAAAGCCTGGACGGCGGCACCCAGCAATACCAGGTGGGCGAGAACAGGCTTTTCCAACTCGACCGCGACGGGAAGCGCATTTCGGGTGCGCTCGAGGACCAGTACGTACTGGACCAGCATGTCGGCGACCCGTCCATTGAAGGGAAGCGGTGGGCGTTGAGCGAACTCGGAGGTACACCGGTCGAAGGCGGCGCGGACAAGCAACCGGCCTTCCTCGTGCTCAGCGTCGACAGCGGAACGGCAAGCGGCAATACGTCCTGCAACTCGTTCAATGGTCCCTATGCAATCATGACCGGCAATCGGATCTCATTCGGTGAGAACATGGCCATGACGATGATGGCCTGCCCGGACATGGCGACGGAGCAGGCTTTCCTCGACGTCCTGCGTAGTGCTGAAAATTATGCCGTTAAGGAAGGCGAGTTGAGCCTGAACCGTGCCCGGATGGCTCCGCTGGCTCGCTTCGAGCTTGCGGGCGAAGAAGCGCCGTAGACACGCCCGGCCGAGGCGCGTCCAACCGGATGTCGAAGGTGCAGAGGGGCATAGCAGCCGCCCCTACCGGCGTCACGCTGGCGACATCAATTCGTCGATGGCCTGCGCGAGCAGCGCGCGCGCGAGCCCGACCTTGTAGCCGTTGTGCGCGAGCGGTGCCGCATCGCGTTCGAATTGCTCGCCGAGGGAATCGGCCAGCGCAGTCGCGGACAGCGGGGACGTGGCGGTCGCAGGGTTCGCGAGCCGCCAGGGTTTGGGGGCTACACCGTTCAGGACGACGCTCGCTTTGACGATGCCCTCGTTTTCCACGGTGAGCACGGCCGCCACACCGACCAGCGCAAATGACCACGCCTTGCGGCTCATCGCTTTCAGATAGGTGCTGCGAACGCCAATGGCCGGCACCGGAATCGAGATGCCGGTCACCAGTTCCTGCTCGGCGAGCAGGTGCAGCGCGCGGTGCGCGTCACTCGGCACCACCAGGAAGTCGTTCAGTGCGAGGTCACGGCTGCCTGAGGCGGATTGCAGGTGTACGGACGCATCGAGCGCCAGCAGGCAACCCGCAAGATCCGAGGGATGAACCGTTACGCAAGGATTCCTGCTCGTCAGTGCGTGCCGCTCATTGCGGCCGTCCTTTGCAAAGCACTGATCGCCGCCCCGGAGCCAGCACCGGAGGTCAGGGTGCCGGTAGTACCAGCATCGCGACTCCTGCAGAAGGTTGCCGCCTATCGTCGCGCGGTTCCGAAGCTGTCGTGTCGCCGATACCGAAGCCGCCTCGCACAACAGCGGCAAGATGCGCCGCATTTCGTCGCTGCGCTCTATCTCGGCAAGCGTCGTCAATGCACCGATAAACATCGTTTCGTCATCGACACGGATGCCGGTCGGCAGGCCCGCATGCTTGATGTCGATGAGCGCGCCGGGTGAGCACAGCCCGTCCTTCAACAGGGGAATGAGGTCCGTGCCGCCGGCGAGCGCCAGGCGATCGCCACCCAGCTGTGCGCTGGCGTCGGCGATGGAGTCCGCCCGTACATAATCAAAGGGCTTCACGGAGCGGCATCCTTTGCAGCGAGTGCGGCGAGCAACCGGGCTCGCGTGATCGGGAGCGTCGTGATCCGGACACCGGTTGCATCGTAGATCGCGTTCGCGATGGCGGGTGCCGCGGGAATCAGCGGCGGTTCGCCAAGGCCTTTCGCGTGCGGTTCCGGGGTATGCAGGTCAGGCTCATCGATCCCGGCGTGCTCGATCTCCGGGATATCCGCGGCGGTCGGTACCTCGTAGTCCTCGAGGTTCGCATTCATTACGAGTCCCAGTTCCTCGTCGAAGATGCGCTCTTCCGTGAGCGCGTAACCCATGCCTTGTATCGCGCCACCCATCACCTGTCCGTAGGCGAGCAAAGGATTGACGATTCGCCCGCAGTCGGTCGCGACCACCAGGCGCGTAATCGTCACTTCGCCCGTCGCCGTATCCACTTCGACATCTGCGCGCTGGGCGCCGAAGGTCCGTATGGATACGTCATCGCCTGGCTCCGGGCACTCACCCGTGGCCTCTACGTAGTCCTCGTCCAGGCCGGCGACGACTGACTCGAGGTCGCGGGCCGCTGCAGCGCCGGTGCCCGCAGCCTGCCGGAGTCGTTGCTTCAACGCGGTGGCCGCGGCAGCGATCGCGGGCG
>JBGTLY010000307.1:0-4547 GCA_041743865.1 Woeseiaceae bacterium | reverse complement strand
CCTTCACCGTCAAGGCCATGAACGGGCTCGGCCCCACGCCGCGGCCGATGGGCGAGTTTAAGGTGCGGATAACGGGCGGCGGCAAGATAGCCACGGTGATCGACAGCCACCCGCTCAGCGCCGACCGGCGGGCGCGCATGAAAAAAGACGATCGCGGCGAGACCGGCCCGCCGATCCTGACCGATGCCGAGTGGCAGGCGCTGAAGCAGATTTGCGCCGACGTCAAGAAGGACGCCGGCAAGGGCTCCGGACGCTATATCGACCGTAAGAAATAGCGGCCGGCGGTGGAGCCGGAACCGGCTTGGCGGGGCGGATGGGGGCCCGGTACAACGCCAAGGCCAGACGGTGGCGCTGGCCGCCCGCCGGTCCAAGGCCGCCGCTCCTGCTTGCGCGTGCGGCAGAACGCGGCTATCTCAGGACCGCGACGCTCCCTTCGTCTAGCGGTTAGGACGCGGCCCTCTCAAGGCTGAAACAGGGGTTCGATTCCCCTAGGGAGCGCCAGCGCGCTCGCTTTCACTCTGATTTTCCTTTTCTTTTGGCTGATTTCCCCAAACTCCCAGAAGCGGTTTGGGGAGACCTGTTCGTGTTGTGTCCTTCGAGCTTGATCACAGCGTGCTCTGCGAGTGCGGCCTGATCCGCTTCCTCGGTATAGCGTTCAGCTTCGGCCAGCGTCGTATGTCCGAGGATCGCCATGATCATCTTTGCCGTAGCGCCCGCTTCGGCTAGCAATCGGCCGGCAGCTTTACGTAATCCGTGCGGCTTGCAATCGAGCGGCAGCCCGGCCTCTGAAATCGCATCGCGCATCCAGCCGCTGAAGCCATCGACGGTGAAGGGCTTGCCGTATGCGGTCGTGATGATCACGATGTGCTGCATGTCGAAGGCGTCGAGTGCTTCAATCGTGTCGCGATGCAATGGGATCAGCAATTCGCGGCCGGTCTTCTGCTGCTTAATCCTGATCTTGCGCTCCGTCGTGATGTGTGTCTGTGCCATACGCACCACGTCGGAGCGCCGCTGACCAAGATTTAGAAATAGATGGAATGCAGTGCGCTGCTTGGTACCGAGCGACCACCGCTTTTTGAACTGCTCGATCTCGTCGTCTGTCCAAGACCGGATTTTCTTGATCTTCGGTCGCTTAATACCGAGTGATGGGTCGTGCTTAAGCCATCCGATGTTGATCGCGTGCCGGATCAGAATGCGGAGTTTCTTGAGTGTGTCGAGTGCAGCGCCTGGACGGTTGGCGAACGGCTGCAGGAAGCCGTTGACGATGCGCTCACGCGAAAGCCCTGCGACTGTACGATGACCGTGGTCAGTTCGGATAGCTTCAAGCCGAGTGTTGTATCCGGCTTTGCTTGTGTCGCGCAGACCAATGTATTCCGCACTCTTCATGTAGGAGGCGATCAGCGCCGCTATCGTGCCTGGTGCTGCACGCACAAAGCGATCTCGTGATGGCGCTGGCTGACCCAGCAACGCCGCCTTGTATGCTTCAGAGAATTCATTACTTGTCGGATCATCCGGCAGTCGGATGCGGGGTCCCTTGCCCTTGCGAAAGGACAAGTAGGTATGCCCTTTGACGTGATTACGCTCAACGTGCAGCGGCAGCTTGCGGGGCATCGATATCACTCCACGTTTCGTCAACGCGAGGATCATTGCCGTCGGTAGGCAATTTATCAATGGCGATGTCAAGCTGACGCACGTCCCATGCTTTCCGTCGTTCTCCAAGCAACCTTGCTCGAGGCATTCGGCCGTTCCTTACCATCTCGTCAAACGTATTTGGTGACACACAAATGTAGGCCGCAGCAGCCTCACGACTGATGAGTCTGGGGGCCAGTGATGGTGGCAATGCTGTCTGCCGTGGCACCGCGATACCTGTCGAAGCGGCGGTGGTTCGATTGATCCGAGGCTATCCAACGGCGAGTAACAGCTAGACCGACGCAAAGGGAGTCTATGTTTTTGGGTTGGGAACTTCCGCGTGCATTGGCGTAAAAATGGGATGGTCACTCCAATCGCCGAACGCGATTGATCTGTTGAGAATTTTTTCGAGCTTTGCTACTTTTGTAGGTACGGCATACCTAGGTGAGCTCGCTATTGCTCATGATGCCGTCGGCTAGACCTTCTAACTTCGAATCTGGGGGTCAGGGGTTCGAATCCCTTCCGGCGCGCCAGCTAAGCTTCTGAGTAAGCTCTACTTTTCAGATTAATCCCAAAGACTCCGCAGACTAAAAATGCAATTAGTCTGCGATTTAGTCTGCGGAATTTTCCAAAGAATTCTCTCGTCGCGATGTGCTGGTGAACCAGCGCATCGGCGATGGTAGTTTATTGGAATGATGTGCCTGAGCGTTGCGGTCGAACTGTCGAACAGCATGCCGTTCCAGCGCCAATTCCAAAATGGACGGTTCTAATCCCGCCTCAAGCGACTTCGTTTCCCCCGTTCTGGGCTGAGGAGGTCGCATCATTTTGGCTTCCAGGCGCCTGCGCGTCCTTGACGTAAACGTCTTTGAAGGCGATGTGCGATGCCAAGAGGCCGGGCCGGTATGGCTTTTCCTCGTTGTAGATGAGAACTTGCTTTTCTTCGAAGCGCTGCTTCACGGATGGATGAAGCGTTGCGTTCTGCACCATCTTCCGCGTTTGCTCCCGCCACTTGAACTTGAAGCCGAATAGTTTGATGCCGACACGGCATTCGTCATGTTGCGGGCCTGTGTGTCGACCGAACAGACGTAGATAGTCGTCGTTGACGATAAGCCCCGCCTTCTTTGCCTCTCCCGCCATCCATCCGAGAGCAATGTCCGACAACCGGGATTCGTTTTCCGGATAGCTGCCGCCGATGTCGGAGTGATTGCCGGCAAACCAATATTGCTTCCACCAGGCTCCTTCTTCGATTTCGCGGTTCGGCGGATTGCCGTCGCTGACCCAGGGCACACGGTCAAAGTCGGCACGCCGCTCATCGATTGCGAGAGCATGTCGGGCGTAACGAACGTTGCGGTTCAGGCTACGGTCGAAGAACGCCATCTTGAAACTCATGAGATGCAGCGTTTCGTACCATTTGTAGCCCGGCAGGTTCGTCACCAACTTGACGCGCAGCCCGAGGTAAACCGCGTATGCGAGCACGACCATCGCAGCGAGCGCACCAGCAAACCAGATCAGGAATCGCAGATCGAGGGCGCGGGCGGCAAACCAAGCGAAGCCGGATGCCAGCAGCACCAGCAGCAGGACGGCGATCGCCTTCAGCATGGCCCCCGCGGGCGGGCTCACGCCGACCGCGGCGACGGTGTCCCACACGCCGATGAAATGCGGCACGACGTTCGGGATGGAAGCGTCGCCCGAGCTATACTCTTCCCGAAACTGTGCTCCCAGCGCGGCGCGCTGCTTTTCAAGCCGCACCTTATGCGCTTTCGCGGCTTGGCCTTTGTCATCCGTTCCGCTGCCGTGCCGGTAGACCCGCTTGACGGCTTCGCGCGCTATCCGCCGCAGCGTTGCGGGATCGCGCAGTAGCGGCTTGTCGTCTGGAAGCCGTTCTGGAATCCCGCAGAGGCTGAGCACTCCACCCAGGCAGCGTACTGTGTACGCGCCACGGCTGAACCCGAACAAGAATATCCGGTCACCGGGCCGCCACAGCTGGATCAAGGCGGCGTAGCAGTCGATAATATTCTTGGTGATGCCGAGGCCGGTCGCGCTGCTGAACGCGTTGTATATTTTTCTCAGAAACCCGACCTTGATGTCCTCGCCCGCGAGCTTTGATCCGAGACCCGGGTCATAAAATGCAAGTTGCTTGTCCGGATCGATATGTGTGTCCGGACCGCACCGGGTCGCGCGATAAAGTTTGTAGACGTTGCTGCGGTATTCGTCGAGCTGGAGGCCGCCCGCCTGTCCGGTGCCGTCCGCGAAAATGAGGATGTTGCGCCCGGAGAAAGGCGGCATCTTATAAGGCTTGTCGTCATCTGCGACCGGGGCGATTGACGCCGTCGTTTCCATCGCGCAGCTCCTATGGAGAAAGCGTCTTGCGCAGCGATTAAGAAGCGTCTGCGCACTGTCGATTTGTTTCAGAAGCTCCGCATCGCCTTCGTCTCTTCAAGAGCGGTCCCACGGTACGCGCTTCATGGCTTCGACTGCCACCGCAAACTCAGCCGCAGGGCCTTCTCTCCCTTTCTTTTGGCTGGGAAGCCACGGTCTTTTCGTAAGACCGTGCTGCCGCGCTGATTGGAATGGCCCCGACAGCGATGCCTGTTCTAACCCCATCGTGGCTGATATGGAGAACTAATCGCACCACACGATGCGGCCAGCCCGAAGCCAGAAGTGCGAGCGGCAGCCTGTCCTGCGCGATACCGAAGGGCGCAAGGTCGGGCGGTCCTTTGCATCGACAATCAGATCCCACCGCGGCTTGGCCTCGCGGATAAGCATCAATTCAATGGTTTCACCGCACCCGCAGGGGCAACGCATGCCGACGGACCAGTCTTCGTCGTCGTCGCGCAGCAAGACCACGGCGCGGCGCGGAAGCGAGGCAGGAAGTGCATCGCCCGCAACGACACGCAGCGGCCGCGCCGGAGCCCAGC
>JBGTLY010000306.1:0-8909 GCA_041743865.1 Woeseiaceae bacterium | reverse complement strand
GGGCGGCACGCCCGCGAGCCGATCATGTATACGGCGAGCCTGTTCGCGAGGTCCGGCGACAGCCGGGGCGGCGAGTGCGGCGATCAGTATCGTCGCCAGCGTGGCACGCGCGAGTTTGACCACACCGGTTTGCGTCCTTGTCCATGTCTTCATAGCGACTCTCATTACGAAACGTCACGCCTGCCGCATTGCAATCATCCCGATAGAACGCGTACAGACAGAAGTGTTAACAGCGTGCCTTAACCCGGATACTTTTGCCGTGAATACACTCACAGTACCGTCACGCCTTCCCGACCTGCCGCCAGTCTGTCTTTTGTACTTCGTTGGCGGCCTGCTCCGATAAAGCAATAGCTGTGCCACACGGCGTCGGGCCGCCGGCATTGCCGATTTTCTCCCCTACAATCATTGGCTTGCCGAATTGGCGCAGTCAGGGGCTGAAATCGATATATGTCAAGCCCTTGTCTCAACAATCACACATGACGATCACTCGAAAAAAACAAGCTGTTGATTTTTATAGGTTTGATGGATGTCGCAGATATCCGACAGCTGCGTCGATACCCGACAATGTGTGTCAAACTCCACGTAAGCTATTGGGTACGCGCGCGTTTCGCAGACTCTGAAACCCGGTTTTTCGGCAAAGCAGGGTGCCCGGAGTCTGAGGAGGAACCGTTTCGCCGGGCATCTCGTGTCAGCGAACGGGAGGACAAAGCAATGGCACTGTCTGGGATTTTCGACAATACACGGCAGGGCGTGCGTCTTTTATACTGCACCGGAACCCGAAACCGGTCGGATGCAAAATTCCTTTGCGGATTCTCTGTTTACGACGGGGCGACAGGCTTTGTGATCGTGTTAACGGTAGTGTCGGTCGCCAGTGTTCACTATTACGTATTGTTCAAACGGCGAGGTAAGCCGCGTACCCGCGCAGGACGCACGGCAGGGAAAGCCGTGCATTGCTCGTTAACGTGGTATGAAAAGTGCAGAGCTTTTGCCGTTTGAATTCGAGGAAAGGTCCCATGAACAGCCAGTCGATTCACACGCATACAGGGAACATGTTCAGGGCGGTGCGAGCCATTGTCCTGCTCTCGTGTGCGGCCGCGATCTTCGCTTGCGACGGTGCGAATCAGGGCGTGCAGATCGGCAATGGACAGTCGCCGGACCCGGTCGTGATCGATTTCCCGATCGCGTACATACGGGTGCCGGTGCCGGTCGATGACAATGGTGCGTTCGAACAAATGGACCTGCGCGAGCAGATTACCTTCGATGTGGGCGGGGAGCTGTATGTCAAGCCGCGGGCATCGACGACGGCGACACCCGTCAACGTGACTGGCGAGATTACCGAAGGTAACGGCGCGGTCCGGGACGTCGAGATCGCGTACGATGGCAGTGCCGTGCTGTTCGCAATGCGCACCCCGTTCGATCCGAACCTGGATGATGAGGACCAGGTTACCTGGAACCTGTGGGAATACACTTTTGAAGATCGGCAACTGCGGCGAATCATCGCGTCCGACCTGTCGGCCGAGATCGGCCATGACATCATGCCGAAATACCTGCCCGACGGCAGAATCGTGTTCTCATCGACAAGGCAGACCCGATCACAGGCAATTCTCCTCGACGAGGGCAAGCCCGGCTTCGTCGCCGTGGACGAGGACAGGAATGAGTACACCTTCAATCTGCATGTCATAAACCGTGACGGCACCGGAATCGAACAAATCACGTTCAACCAAAGCCATGATCTGGACCCGGCGGTGCTGGCCGACGGCACGATCGTGTTTACACGCTGGGACCACGCCGGTCCGAACAATGACCAGATGAATCTATACCGGGTCAACCCGGACGGTTCGGGTCTGGAACTCCTGTACGGAAACGAAAGTCACGACACCGGGACCGGCGGCGAAACCATTCAGTTCACGCAGCCGCGGCAGGCAGAAGACGGCCGCATCTTCTCGCTCATTCGGCCGTTCACTGGCACGGAGGGCGGCGGTGAGGTCATCGCCATCGACACGCCGCAATACGTCGAGAACACCCAGCCGCTGGCGGAAAACATCGGAGTGCTGAATGGTCCTGCCCAGGAGGACGCCACGGTCAACGACGTTATCACCGTGCCCGGCGTGCCCTCGCCCGGCGGACGCTACTCGTCGGTGTATCCGATCCAGGACGGCACGGGCCGGATGCTCGTCAGCTGGGCGCAATGCCGCCTGATTGAAGCGAACGTTGACCTGGACCCGAGCACGCCGGAAATCGAACCGGTTATCGTGCCATGCACCGACGACCGTCTGGACGATGTCTTTGTCATCGATCCGGATAACATCGTGCCGATCCCGGACGGCAGTTTCCTGGTCGCGCCGCCCTTGTACGGTATCTGGATCTATGACCCGCGGGACAGTACGCAACGACCCGTCGTGCCTGGCGAAGAGGGATGGATGTTTACGGAAGTGGTCTCCGCGGACCCGCGCCCGACGCCGCCGGTGGTCTTCGATGGGATCAACGATTTCGAATTCGACAACTCGCTCAGCCAGGAAGGCGCAGCCGTCCTGCACATCCGCAGCGTCTACGACTTCAACGGCACTGCAGTGGTCAACATTGATGCGATGGCCGATCCGACGCTGACGGCGGCGGAAAACCGGCCGGCCCGCTTTCTCCGGGTCGTAAAGGCCGTTTCGCTGCCCGACGACGACCTGCTCGACATCGATGACACCGCGTTCGGTGTCACGACCGATAACGGTATGAAGGAGATCGTGGGCTATATCATGGTCGAACCCGACGGTTCCATCATGACGAAGATTCCGGCCAATACGGCACTCATGATCAGTGTGCTCGATGCCAGCGGCAAACGCATCACGGCGCGGCACAACAACTGGATTTCCGCCCGCCCCGGCCAGGTGATCGAGTGCAGCGGCTGCCATGAACCGGCCACCGACTTCTCGCACGGACGCAGGGACGCGTTCGAATCCGCATGGGAGGGCGCACCGGTGGCCGGCGTGCCGTTCCCGAACACCAACCCGGCGCTGTTCGTCGGCGACATCGGCGATACGATGGCGGAGACACGCGCGAGAATCAGCTGCGCAAATGACGATTGTGCCTCGATCGAACCTTCCATGAATGTCGAATTCACCGATGTCTGGACGGACCCGGCCCTGGCCTTGCCAAGCCCGGACTTCAGTTTGCTGTACACGGATCTGGAGACACCGGCCCCGACGTCCGTGGCATGCCTGCAGGACTGGCAGGCGAGCTGCCGCACGATCATCAACTACGAAACGCACATTCATCCGCTCTGGAGCCTGCCCCGACTCGTCTTCGACGACCTGGGCAATCCGGTACTCGACATCAATGGCAATCAGGTCAGCGCCAATTGCCAGAACTGTCACACACCGATTGATCCGGCGGACGGCATGACGGTGCGGGTGCCGGCGGGCCAGCTCGAACTCCAGGACGGGCTGTCGCCGGACGAGCCCGCGCATTTTCATGCCTATCGCGAACTGCTAGTTACTGATAATCTTCAGGAAGTGGTCAACGGAGCCCTTGTGGATGCGCAGCAGCAGGTTGGCGTCGATGAAGACGGCAACCCGATATTCGACGTGATTCTCATAGCGCCGTCCGCCAGTACCGCAGGGGCAAGTGCGTCCGGCGATTTCTTCGGCCGGTTCGAAGACCCTGACGATTTGCACTACAACATCTTGTCGCCATCGGAGAGACGCTTAATTGCGGAATGGTTGGATGTCGGAGCCCAGTACTACAACAATCCCTTCGACGCCCCAGCCAATTGAGTTTTCGCTGAGCGCGCGGTACATAGCGCGATACGTCGTTGAAAAGACGAACGAATGGCGCGCGCATGCACGGTCATTGATCTGTTGCGTCTGCCTCCTGCTCGCCGCCACAGGGACCGGCCATGCGGACGAGGACCCGCTGCGGCAGGTCGCGGTTGCCGATCCCTATCTCGAGCTGCACACGGGACCGGGACGCGGCTACCCGATCTTTCACGTCGTCGAGCGCGGCGAAAGTGTGTCAGTCGTCATCCAGCGGACAGACTGGTATCTCGTGCGGACGGATCGGGCGCTCGAGGGTTGGGTGAATCGCGACCAGATGGAACTGACCCTCGCGAGCGATGGCGACAATTTCGTGGTCGATCGAGCTGCGCTGGACGACTTTACAAACGCGAAGTGGGAAATCGGCATCCTGGCTGGTGATTTTGGCGGCGCCAACGTCGTTTCCCTGTACGGTAGTTATTCGCTGAATCCGTACATTTCGGTCGAGGGATGGGGATCACAGATCCTTGGCAATTTTTCGAACGGCTGGATGGGGAGTGTTAATGTCGTGCACGAGGCGTTCCCGGACTGGCGCATTTCGCCGTACTTCACGCTGGGTGCAGGTTTTATCCACACGGAACCGAAGTCGACCATCGTGCAGGGAGAAGACCGGACCGACCAGCTCGGGCACGCAGGTGCAGGATTCCGAATCTATGCAACCCGGCGCTTTCTGTTGCGCGCCGAATTCAAGAGCTACGTCGTGTTCACGAGTCGCGACGACAATGAGGAAGTAGAGGAATGGAAAGTCGGGTTCGCGTACTTTTTCTGATCGCCGTCGCGGTCCTGATGAGCGGATGCGCGGCGACGAAGAACCTGTTCGGTATGGGCGACGATGACACAGCGCCCCCGACAGCGGAACCGCCGGGCCAGGTCATCGACCCGCAGGTCGAGCGCCGGGAGATCAAGGAGCCAGCGATCGATCGCGAAGACTTCGAGGTCGGGGCATTTGTCGGCGTCATGAGCGTAGAGGATTTCCAGAGCGGCGTTGTGTACGGGGCGCGCCTTTCCTATCACCTCACCGAAGGCTTTTTCGTCGAAGGCACGATCGGACAGACGGAAGCGGGCAAGACGAGCTTCGAGATCCTGTCGGGAGGCGCGCAACTCATTTCCGACAGCGAACGCCGGCTTACTTATTACAATTTGAATGTCGGGTACAACATTCTGCCCGGCGAAGTGTTCATCGGGGAAGGGCGGGCGTACAACACGAACCTTTACCTCATCGCGGGCCTCGGCTCGACAAGCTTCGCCGGTGACGACAGGTTTACGGTGAATTTCGGGGCCGGTTACCGCTTCCTGCTCACGGACTCGGTCGCGCTTCATCTCGACTTCCGGGATCACCTGTTCGATATCGACCTCTTCGGCGAGGAAAAGACAGCCCATAATCTCGAGGCACACCTCGGCGTTACGGTGTTTTTCTAGGCCCGAAGGGGTTATCTTCTGACGGACTTCACGGTACCCGTCGGCACGCAGGCGATAAAGTGAGGATATGAAAGTGACTATTCGAGCAATCGGTCGAAACTGGCTGACCGCGGGGCTGGTCGTGATGCTGGCTGGCTGCGGCAGCATCGAGCCGTGGGTCAAACCCTACGAGCGCGATCGGCTGGCCGATCCCATCATGGCGCTCGACGGCGACCCCGTGTCCTCGTCCTACACTCAGCATGTCTACGAGGCTCGCGAAGGTGCGCGCGGCGGCGAAGGTGCTGCAGGCGGCGGCTGCGGCTGCAACTGACCGGACCCCGCATGAGCCTGTTTCGTCGAATTCTCAGCCTGGGCTGCCTGTCGGTGCTCGCGGGCGGCGCCGTTGCTGGCGTTTTGCCGGACGACCGGAGCGACGTGCTGTATCATCGCTACATCGGCGGCGGCGTCGAAATCGATGGCCCGTCCGTGCTCGTGCGCAAGAAAGTAGGCTCCAGCTTCTCCTTTGTCGGCAACTACTACGTCGACTACGTGAGTTCGGCATCCATTGATGTCGTAACGCAGGCGAGCCCGTACACGGAGCAGCGCAACCAATGGTCGCTCGGCATGGACTACCTGCGCGGCAATACCACGATGAGCGTCAATTACACGAGTTCCGAGGAATCGGACTTTGACGCAAAGACTTATGGCTTTTCGGTCAGCCAGGACCTGTTCGGCGATCTCACAACGCTGACGCTGAGCTACGGCTACGGCGACGACCTCGTGCGGCGGTCCGACGATCCTACCTTTATGGAGCCCAATACGCGCCAGAACTACGGGGTCGGGCTGACACAGATCCTCACGCGAAACCTGATCGCGACACTCAATTTCGAGACCGCGACCGACGAGGGTTTCCTGAATAATCCCTACCGCTCCGTGCGCTACACCGACCCGAATGCGGCGCTGGGCTACAGCTGGGAGCCGGAACTCTATCCGCGCACGCGCACCAGCAACGCGCTCGGCGTGCGCGCGCGCTATTTCCTTCCCTATCGCGCAGCGATTGAGCTCGAGGTCCGAGGCTACACGGACACCTGGGACATTGACGGCCTGACCGGCGCGATCATGTACGTACACCCCTGGGGCCCGTACACGTTTTCCGCCAAGTACCGGTATCACGGCCAGAACAGTGCGCACTTCTATCGCGATATTTTTCCGCGGTCCCAGGCGACGAATTTCCGTGGCCGGGACAAAGAGCTGAGTGAACTCTACAGCAACACCTACAGCTTCAAGGCCAGTTACCAGTTCATTGACGAGAACCGTGGCTGGAGCTTTCTCAAGAAGGGCTCGGTAACCGCATCCTATGACCGCCTTTCCATCAAGTATCCGGATTTCACGGATCTGATCGCGGGCGGCGGCTCATATATTCTCAAGGCCAACGTTTACCAGCTATACGTATCATTCTGGTATTGATGCCGCCATGAAATGACGGTCGTCGGAGTACGGGGAGTGCAGCGCTAGGGTGGCAACACTCGCATTCATTGTCCTGGCCGCCCTCCTTGCTGCCGGCATCTACTATTACAACAGGCTTGTGCGGGGCCGCAACCGGGTGGATACGGCCTGGAGCGATATTGACGTCCAGTTGCAGCGCCGGCACGACCTCGTGCCGAGCCTGGTAAACGCGGTTCGGCAGTACGCCGCATGGGAACGTGCCACGCTCGAAGCGGTTACCGAACTCCGGTCACAGGCGATGCAGACGGCCGACATCGCAGAGCGCGGCGAACTCGAGGCGCAACTGAGCGGCGGCGTGGACAGGCTCATAGCGCTGGCAGAGACCTACCCGGACCTCAAAGCCAGCGACAACTTTCTCGGTTTGCAACAGGAACTCGTGCAAACGGAGAACTTTCTGCAGTTTGCTCGCCGCTACTACAACGGCTCCGTGCGCGACTACAACACGACCGTTGAATCGGTGCCCGGCAATATCGTGGCTCACCTGTTTCGATTCACGTCGCGGCCGTTCTTCCAGAAGGCCGCGGACGACGTGGCAAACGTGCCGCTGGTCAGGCTGGATTCCCCTGAATGAGCGCAAGATTGCAGCTCACGTGCGCGCTGTTGTCGCTTGTGGCGACGGCGAGCGCCGAGGAGCGAATACTCGGGTTTCACGCCGACATCGTTATTCGGGCCGACGGCCGCATGGATGTGACTGAAACCATCACCGTCCGTGCCGAGGGCGACCGTATCAGGCGCGGCATCTATCGCGACCACTACACGGAGTACGAGGACAACTGGGGCAATCGCTACGAAGCGGCGATCGAGCCGCATTCCGTTCTCAGAAACGGCGACGGCGAGGATTTTCACAGCGTCCGCATCGACCGTGGCATGCGCGTCTATTTCGGTCACACGGACCGGCTGATCGCACACGACGTGCACCGCTACGACTATCGCTATACGGCGAGCCGCAACCTGGGTTTTTTCGAGGAACACGACGAGCTCTACTGGCAGGTGACGGGCTTCGAGTGGGCATTCCCGATCGATGCCGCCAGCGCACGCGTGTCCTTCGGTTTCGATCCGCCGGCAGGCGAGGTTCGCGGCGAGGCGTATACCGGGCCGTTCGGCGCCCGGGGCGACGACTACAGCATGCGGCGTGATGGTGCCGCGCTCGTCTTCGAGTCGACACAGCCGCTGTCCCCGGTCAACGGTATGACGATCGTCGTCGCCTGGCCAAAAGGCTTCGTCGAGGAGCCCGGCACGCTCGATCGTTTCGGCTGGCTCGTGGCTGACAACCGGAATCTCCTGGTCGCGATCGGCGGTCTTGTTCTCCTCTGGATCTATTTTATCGTCGTTTGGAGGGCCCACGGCAAGGACCCGGACGAGGGGCCAGTTGTTACGCGCTATGAACCGCCGGCCGGATATTCGCCGGCCTCACTACGCTACATCAACCAGATGTACTACGACGACAAAACGATGACCGCTGCGATCGTCAACCTGGCCGTGAAGGGCTACCTGCGCATCAACCACCACGGCAAAGTTCACTCGCTCACGAAACTCGAGCCCGGCGCAGATGCACCCGCGCTCGCCCCCGGCGAGCGCGAACTGTATGCGGCAGTGTTCGCAGAAGGGCGGGCGATTACGCTCGAGAACGACAATCACGAAATTCTCGGCAAGGCACGCGCCGCGCACCGCAAGTCCCTCGTCGACGACTACAAGCACCGGTATTTCCAGACGAATACCTGGCTCAACGCACCCGGTGTCGCCATCCTGATTGGTACCGTGGTCGCCGCACTGCTCGCCGGGCCGCGGCCTTCCGTCCCGCTATTCGTCGTGGCGGGCCTGATGGTGCTGACTCTCGTGTTCTTCGCGATTCAGATGAAGCGGCCCACCATGCGCGGCCGGAAATTGCTCGACGAACTCCAGGGTTTCCGCGACTACCTCGACGTCGCCGAAAAGGACGAGCTGAACCTGCGCAATCCGCCGGAGAAGACGCCCGCGTTGTTCGAAGCCTACCTGCCGTTTGCGCTTGCGCTGGGCGTCGATCAGGCATGGGCCGAGAAGTTCGCTTCGGTGCTGGCGGCCGTTCGCGGCCCGGAAGGGCAAGGCTATCAGCCGGGCTGGTACAGCGGCACGTGGAACGCGTCGAAGTTGCGTTCCAGCACCAGCCGCCTGTCGGCCGGCCTCGGCTCGGCGGTGTCGGGTTCGGTATCGCCGCCGGGCTCC
>JBGTLY010000305.1:0-30032 GCA_041743865.1 Woeseiaceae bacterium | reverse complement strand
CTGCCAACTGCACCTTCGGCATCAGCGCGGCATCCCGCGAGAGTTCGGCGATCCGGTAATCCGGCAGGCCGGTCTGCCGCGTACCGAGCAATTCACCGGGCCCGCGAAGCTCGAGGTCCCGTTGCGCGACGAGGAATCCGTCATTGGTTTCCCGGAGGACAGCCAGCCGGCTACGGGCCAGGCGGCCGAGCGGCGGCTTGTACAACAGAACGCAGTGGCTCTGGGCCGTGCCGCGCCCGACGCGCCCCCGCAACTGGTGAAGCTGCGAGAGGCCCATGCGCTCGGCATTCTCGATGATCATCAGGCTCGCGTTGGGCACGTCGACGCCGACCTCGATGACGGTCGTAGCGACCAGCAGCTGGATGAGTCCTTCCTTGAAGGCTCGCATGCCGCGCTCCTTCTCGGCCGCCCGCATGCGCCCGTGGACCAGCCCGACGCGGACTTGCGGCAAGGCCTCGGCGAGCAAGGCATAACTCGCTTCGGCTGCCTGGTAATCGAGGATTTCCGATTCCTCGATGAGCGGGCACACCCAGTATGCCTGCCCGCCGGCGGCGCAGGCGGACTGCACGCGTGCGACAATCTCGTCGCGGCGAGTGTCGGGCACCGCGATCGTCTGAACCGGCTGCCGGCCCGGCGGCAGCTCGTCGATGACGGAGGTGTCAAGATCGGCGTAGGCCGCCATCGCGAGCGTGCGCGGAATCGGCGTTGCGGTCATGACCAGCTGGTGCGGCTGCCCATGCCTGCCAGCCCCCTTGTCGCGTAACGCCATGCGCTGGTGGACGCCGAAGCGATGTTGCTCATCGATGACCACCAGGCCGAGCCGGGCAAACCGGACGCCCTCCTGGAACAGCGCATGGGTGCCAACCACGACAGCCGCGGACCCGTCCTCGATAGCCACGAGGGCCGCACGCCTCGCCACCGCTTTCTGGCTGCCGGACAGCCACGCGGGTTCGATGCCGAGCGGCCGGAACCAATCGCTGAAGCTGCGCCAGTGCTGTTCCGCGAGAAGTTCTGTCGGCGCCATGATGGCAGCCTGGACACCATTCGCCATCGCTTTCACGCAGGCGATCGCCGCAACGATCGTCTTCCCGGATCCGACGTCGCCCTGGACCAGGCGCATCATCGGGTGGGCCTCCCGAAGGTCAGCCAGGATTTCCGCGGTGACGCGCCTCTGTGCACCGGTCAGCTCGAAGGGCAAGGTCGCGAGGAAGGCATCGAGCTGCTCCTCGCCGCCGCGCAAGGGCACCGCCCGCTCGATTGCGGCCAGCGCCCGGAGCTGGCGCAGGCTCAAGTAATGCGCCAGGAGTTCCTCGAACGCGAGTCGCTGCTGGCAGGGATGAGTCCCGGCGGCCAGGCGGGCGATGTCGGCATCGGGCGGTGGCCGGTGCAGGTACTCGATGGCTTCGACGAGTGTTGGCAGGGCTAGCTTGTCGAGAACGGCCGGGGGCAACAGGTCCGCTGGCGGCGATCGCCGCATCAGTTGCAGCGCCTGCGCGACGAGGCTGCGAAGGCGGGCCTGCCCGAGCCCTTCGGTCGAGGGATAGATCGGTGTAAGGGTATCGCTCACTGCGGCGTCCTGCCCCGCGCGCAAAAACCGGTACTCGGGATGGATCATCTCGATTCCGGCAGGCGACTTGCGGGCCTCTCCGTAACAGGTGACCTGTACGCCCGGCTGGAACTGTTCCTTCTGGCTCGAGGAAAAATGAAAAAACCGCAGCGTGAGCTGCCCGCTGCCGTCACCGATCCGGACGAGCAGGTTCCGTCGGCCCCGATAGGCCGTCTCGGCAAGCAGGACTTCGCCGCTGATGAGTGCACGATCGCCGCCACGCAGTTCGCCGATCCGCACGAGCAGGGTGCGGTCCTCATAGCGCGCCGGCAAAAGGAACAACAGGTCCTCGACGCGGGAAAGCCCGAGCTTACCGAGCTTATCCGCGAGCGCCGGTCCTACGCCCGCGAGCGTCAGGAGGTCACGGTGCAAGGGCTTCTCGCGGGCATGGCCCGCTCCTACAACGGGCATGGCCCGCTCCTACAACGGGCATGGCCCGCTCCTACATCGACAGGATGGCGTCGGCTTCGACGTCGACACCTTTCGGCAGCGACGCTACGCCCACGGCGGCGCGTGCAGGGTAGGGTTCGGTGAAATACTCGGCCATCACCTCGTTCACGGTCGCGAAATTGCCGAGATCGGTCAGAAAGATAGTCAGCTTTACGGCCTGGTCGAGCGTCGCCCCTGCGGCGCCTGCGACGGCGGCCAGGTTTTCGAATACCTGCCTGGCGCGCGCCTTGAAATCGCCGTCGACCACCGACATCGTCACGGGGTCGAGCGGGATCTGGCCTGACAGGAAGAGCAGGTCGCCGGTCCTGATCGCTTGTGAGTACGTACCGATCGCCGCCGGCGCCGCATCCGTATGGATCGCTGTCTTCTGCATGTTCGCTCCCGTACAGGTCAGGCGCAATCGCGGGTGACCCGGATTACGTTCGGCATTTTGCGCACATTGCGCATGATTTGCGCCAGGTGGCGGCGGTCGCGGACGAGCAAGAGGAACGACAGCATCGAGCAATCGTCGTGCCGGCCGAGAACCTCGACCTGCTCGATGTTGGACCCGCAGTCGGCAATCGTCGCCGCGACCTCGGCGAGTACGCCGGTCTTGTTGCGCGTCTCGCACTGGATCTGGCTCGAGAATTCCCGCGCGATGTGCTTTTCCCACTCGACCGCGATCCACTTCTCGGGCTGCTTGCGGAAATTGATCAGGTTGCCGCAGACGTTGCGATGAATCACGACGCCGCGACCCGAACTCAGGTAACCCATAACTTCGTCGCCGGGAATGGGGTAACAGCACTTCGCATAGCTCACGACCATGCCTTCGGTACCGGCGATCGTGAGGCTTGCCTGATGTGCGGCGGCATCGCCCTCGACGCTCGCCCCGAGCAGAAAACGTGCCGTAAGCGGCGCGAGGCGTTCGCCGAGGCCGAGCTGCTCGAAAAGCTCCGCAGCGTTGTTGAACCCGAGTTCGTGCAGCGCCTCGTTCATGCGCGTCTTGCCGATCTTGCGCAACGATGAGCCGAGATCCTTGAGTGAGCGGTCGAGGAGCCGCTTGCCGAGGTCCATGGACTCATTGGCGCGGAGGTTCTTCATGTACTGGCGGATCGCCGTGCGCGCTTTGGCGGTGCGCACGAAACTCAGCCAGTTCGGGTTCGGGTTCGCATTGCGGCTCGTCACGGCCTCGACCGTCTGGCCGTTCTGCAGTTGCGTGCGCAGCGGTACGAGCGCGCGGTCGATCTTCGCTGCCACCGTGTGATTGCCGATATCGGTGTGCACTGCGTAGGCGAAGTCCACTGTCGTCGCACCTTTCGGCAGCGGCATGATGTCGCCTTTCGGCGTGAATACGTAGATCTTGTCCGGGAACAGGTCGACCTTGACGCTTTCGAGAAATTCCTCGGAGGATCCCGACTCCTGCAGTTCGACGAGCTTCGACAGCCATTCGCGCGCGCGGCGTTGCGGTGTCGCGTCGATGCGGTCCTCGGCCTTGTACTGCCAGTGCGCTGCGACGCCGGATTCGGCGACACGATCCATGTTGCGAGTCCGGATCTGCACCTCGAGCGGCAGGCCTTTGGGCCCGAACAGCGTCGTGTGCAGAGACTGGTAACCGTTGATGCGCGGAATGGCGATGTAATCCTTGAAGCGGCCGGGCATCGGCTTGTACAGCCCGTGTACCACACCGAGTACCTGGTAGCAGGTACTGACCTCGTCGACGATGATGCGAAACCCGTACACATCGACGACATCCGACAACAGGCGCTTCTTCTCCGCCATTTTCTTGTAAATGCTGTACAGATGCTTCTCGCGGCCAGTCACTTCGGCCTCGATTCCCTCGGCTTCGATCGCGCTCTCGAACTCCGAGGTGATGAGCTTAACGATCTGGCGCTGGTCACCTTTGCTGCGCTTGCGGGCCTTGTCGAGTACGCGGTAGCGCATCGGGTACAGGTACCGGAAGCCCAGGTCCTCGAGCTCGACCTTCATGCGGTTGATGCCGAGCCGGTTTGCGATCGGGGCGTAGATATCCAAAGTTTCGCGCGCGATGCGCCGGCGCTTTTCGAAGGGCATCGCGTCCAGTGTCTGCATGTTGTGCAACCGGTCGGCGAGCTTCACCAGGATGACCCGGATGTCCTCGATCATCGCAAGCATCATCTTGCGAAAGCTCTCGGCCTGAGCTTCCGCACGAGAGCGAAACTGGATCTGGTCGAGTTTGCTGACGCCATCGACGAGCAGTGCGACCTCGTCGCCGAACTGTTCGCGAATATCGGCAAGCGACGCGTCGGTATCCTCGACGACATCGTGCAGGATGGCTGCGCTGATCGCCTGCGCATCGAGACGAATGTTCGCAAGTTCCTGCGCCACGGCGACCGGATGCGTGATGTACGGCTCGCCGGTCTGGCGGGTCTGCCCCTCGTGTGCCGCGGCGCCGAAGTCATAGGCCCGCATGATCAGGCCGACCTGGTCGGGAGGCAGGTAGTTCTCGAGCGTTGCCACAAGGCGCTCGAAGCCGCGGTCGCGCCTCAGCGCGGCCGGCAGTTTCGACAACAGGGTGGCGGCATAGTCCATGTCACGATCATACCCCGACGGGGCAATCGCAGGCGCCCGCAGGCGGTCGGCGTCGCAACGGCGGAGGGTGCGGCATTCCTCCTCGTCAATAATTCCTCAGAGGAACGCCGCACCCTCCGCCGCTTCCGGGTCCGTCGCAAAGTGGCGGGCACCGGATCCGGGTCCCGCGAGGCGCCAGGCGCGCCCGTCGTCCTGCCGGACTCAAAAGCGGCGGAGGGGCTGATATGTCCGCGAGCAGTTATCGACGAGGGGGCATATCACACCCTCCACCGTTGTGACGGCATTCGACGTTGGCCGGGCTGCCTCAGCGTACCGCCGTCAGCCGCAACGGTGGCGGGCAGGGCATTCCTCCTCGTCGATAACTCCTCGGAGGAACATCCTGCCCGCCACCGGATCCGGGTCCGTCGAGGCGCCTGGCGCGCCCGCCATCCTGCCGGACTCGAAAGCGGCGGAGGGTGTGATATGCCTCCGAGGAGTTATCGACGAGGGGGCATATCACACCCTCCGCCGTTGCGACGCTTCCGGCGGCCTCGTCAGTCGCCGATGGAAATGCCGCGCAGGGGCAGGATGTCGTCGCCGAGGTCCTGCTGGTGCTGCATGAATTCCTCGTTTCGCGGCTGCTCGATCTCGTCGAGGATGGCGGGTGTGACGTGCCCGGCTGCAATTTCGCGCAGCGCGACGACCGTCGGTTTGTCGTTTTCGAGGTCCACCATCGGCTCGGCGCCATGCGCCAGCCGTCGCGCGCGCTTGGCGGCGACCAGCACCATTTCGAAAATATTGTCGATGTTCTCGAGGCAGTCCTCGACCGTTATGCGTGCCATGGGAGTTCCCTGTGTGTCGGGCTTCTGGCGCCCGGCCGGTTTGAAGGCGCGAGAGTAGGCGTGCGGCCGCTTCGGTGCCAGATCATATAACCAAACGTTATTAGGGGAGGATCGCTTCCACGGCGTCCCGAAGCGCCGGGTTCGAGACCGAAGTCTCCTCCCCGCTGCCGTCGATGACCCGCAGCAGCCGCTCCATTGCCTGGTCGAGGTCATCGTTGATGATGACGTGGTCAAACTCGTGCCAGTGACTCATGTCGCCGAGTGCATCCCGAAGGCGACGCTCGATCACCTCGTCGCTGTCGGTACCGCGCGAGCGAAGCCGGCGTTCGAGTTCATCGATCGAGGGCGGCATGATAAAAATCGAAACGGCCTCGGGCATGGCCGCACGTACCTGCCGCGCACCCTGCCAGTCGATTTCGAGGACAACGCTGTGCCCCGATGCGAGGTGCTTTTCGACCTGGCGGCGGCTCGTACCGTAGAGGTTGTCGAACACCTCGGCAGACTCCAGCATCTCCCCGTCACCGCGCAGTCGTTCGAACTCGCCGCGCAGGACGAACACATAGTCGACGCCGCTCACCTCGTTCCGGCGCTTCGCCCGCGTCGTATAGGAAACCGAAAAGCGCAGGTCCGGCCGGCGGGTGACCAGCGCATGGACCAGCGTGGTCTTGCCTGCCCCCGAGGGCGCCGCGATAACGTACAGGCGCGGCTGGCCGTCACTCGACATTCTGGATCTGCTCGCGCATTTGCTCGATCAGGACTTTCAGGTCCACCGCAGCACGGGTCGTTTCCGTGTCGGCGGACTTCGATCCGAGTGTGTTCGCCTCTCGGTTCAGTTCCTGCATCAGGAAATCGAGGCGCCGGCCAACCGGCTCGGCGGCAGAGAGCGAGTCACGAATTTCCCGGACGTGGCTTTCCAGCCGGTCAAGCTCCTCGTCGACATCCAGTTTTTGTGCAACCAGGGCGAGTTCCGCTTCGAGGCGGCCGGCATCCGCCTCGACAGCGAGCTTTGCGAGCCGCTCACGCTGGCGCAGGCGGGCGGTTTCCAGCACGTCCGGCATCCGTGTGCGCACCGAGGCAGCGATGCGCAGAATCTCAACGAGCCGTCCGTCGATCAGTTCCGCGATACGCTGCCCTTCGCTTCGCCGCATGGCATCCAGCGCATCCAGCGTGGTGCCAAGCAGTGCGCTCGCCTCGCGGATCAGCAATTCACTGTCCATGTCGCTCGCCTGGACCACACCCGGCCAGCGCAGGACATCGACCGGATCGACCTTGCCGGCATCGCCCTGAAGAGACGAAATTTCACCGAGGCGTGCCGCGAGCAGGCGAACGAGGCTTTTGTCCAGCCGCAGGTCCTTGTCCGCATCGAACGCACGGCGGAAATGCAGAAGACATTCCACCTTGCCCCGTTTGACCTGTGTACCGACACGCTGACGGAACGCCTGCTCGGTGGCACGCAACTCGTCGGGCATCTTGAACTGGAGGTCCAGGTAGCGATGATTCACGGCCCTGATTTCCCAGGTCAGCGAGCCCACGGCCGAGTCGGCGGACGCTCGCGCGAAGCCTGTCATACTGTGTAACATCTGCGTCCTTCTCCCATAACGCCGGATGGGTCACGCAAATCGCGACCCGGCCACGGCATAGTATGGGCCATCGAGGAAGAACGAAACTCCATGCAGGTCGAATACGCCAAGGTCTCCGCTCTCGGCGACAGGCAGGACAATCAGGACCGTGGTGCCGTGGTCGTCGCTCCGCATGCAGCGATGCTGCTCGTGTTCGACGGCATGGGCGGGCATTCGGACGGTGCGCGCGCGGCTGAAACCGCGTTGCACGTCGTGCAGGAGGTATTCACATCGACCCGTCTGCCGATTCTCGACCCCCAGGGCTTCCTGTACGGCGTACTTGCACAAGCGCACGATTCCGTGGTCGCGCTCGGACACAAGGTCGCGGTGGATTTCCGGCCGCGCGCCACCTGCGCGATATGCCTGGTCCAGGAGGGCGGCTCGTTCTGGGCGCACATAGGCGACAGCCGGATTTACCAGGTGAGAAACGGCAGGGTACTCACGCGGTCCCGCGACCACAGCCACGTCGAGGTCCTGATACAGGAAGGTGCCATCAGTGAGGAAGAAGCGCAGGACCACCCCATGCGGAATTTCGTCGAATGCTGCCTGGGCGGCGATGCGCCGGTGCCGGACATGACCATCACCCCGAAATTGCCGCTCGAGCCCGGCGATGTGCTGTTGGCTTGTTCCGACGGCCTGTGGTCCGGCCTGGGTGACAATGACATGGCAATGATTGGCGCGCCGGGCGAGAACAATCTCGCCGAAAATCTGAAACGTCTCAGTCTCAGGGCATTGAACGCCAACTCTCCCTACAGCGACAATACGACAGGCGCAGCGCTTCGCTGGCTCGGCCCCTGAGCCGCGCCGCGCCCGACAGGAGAAATCGAATGCGTCCCAGTGGCCGCGCGGCGGACGAGTTGCGTGCTGTTTCGTTTACACCCGACTACACGCGGCACGCCGAAGGCAGTGTGCTGGCTGAGTTCGGGGATACGCGCGTGCTTTGCACCGCCTCCGTCGAGCCGCGGGTACCGCCCTGGATGCGCAACCAGGGTACGGGCTGGGTGACCGGTGAATACGGCATGCTGCCGCGAGCCACCCATACCCGGTCGGCGCGCGAGGCTGCTCGTGGCCAACAGAGCGGGCGCACCCTGGAAATAGCCCGCCTGATCGGTCGCTCCCTGCGTGCCGTTACGGATCTCGCTGCGCTCGGCGAGCATACGATCACGCTCGATTGCGATGTGTTGCAGGCCGACGGCGGTACACGTACGGCCGCCATCAGCGGTGCCTGGGTCGCACTCGCCATCGCGTCGCGGCGCCTGCTCGAGTCACGCAAGTTGAAGCGCGACCCCCTGCACGGTCAGATCGCCGCAATTTCCGTCGGCATCTACCGCGGAGAGCCGGTGCTCGACCTCGACTATTCGGAGGATTCCGAAGCGGAAACGGACATGAATGTCGTCATGAATGATGCAGGGCGCTTCGTCGAACTGCAGGGGACGGCGGAAGGCCACGCCTTCAGCGCGGAGGAACTCGACAGCCTGATCGGGCTGGCCCGCGCCGGTGTCGGCGCCATCCTCACACAGCAAAACGCTGCGCTCGACGCCGCGAGTCGATGACGCGGAGATGACATGAACCTGCCGACCACGGTCGTCCTCGCCAGCAACAATCCCGGCAAGATTCGCGAGATCGAACAATTACTCTCACATCTCGCCTTTACCATCGTGCCGCAATCCGAATACGGCATCGAAGACGCCGAGGAAACCGGCACGAGCTTCGAAGTCAATGCCATCATCAAGGCGCGACATGCGATGCTGGCCACCGGGCTGCCCGCGATCGCTGACGATTCCGGCCTCGTGGTGGACGTGCTCGGTGGTCGCCCCGGTGTGTATTCCTCGCGCTACGCGGGGCCGCGCGCCAGTGACGATGAGAACATCGACAAGCTCCTGGCCGACCTGGGTGGACGGAGCGAGCGCGGTGCCGCTTTTCATTGCGTCGCCTGTTTCCTGGCGCCGGATCTCGATAAACCGATATTGGCGCACGGCAGCTGGCGTGGCGAGATCCTTGGCGAACGACGTGGCAGCGGCGGCTTCGGCTATGACCGCGTGTTTTTCGACCCCGCGTGCGGGCGGACCTCGGCCGAGCTCCCGGCCGATGAAAAAAATGTTCGCAGTCATCGCGGCATCGCGCTCCGCCGTCTGGCAGAAGCCCTGGATCTCCGCTACGGCTGATGGAGATTCCGCCGCTCTCGCTCTATGTGCACCTGCCTTGGTGCGTACAAAAGTGCCCCTATTGCGACTTCAACTCCTATACCGCCGGGGATGCCGCGCCGAAGGCGCGTTACCTCGATGCGCTGCAAAGGGACCTCGAACTCGAGGGCGCGCGCGTGGAAAGGCGGGAACTCATCAGTGTTTTCCTCGGGGGCGGCACGCCGAGCTTTTTCTCGCCGGGTGAGATTGGGCGCATCCTCGGCACGGTAGAGACGTGTTTTCGGCTCTCGCCGTCCGCCGAAATCACCATGGAAGCAAATCCCGGCACCGTCGAAAGCGGCGACCCGGCTGGTTACCGGGCCGCGGGTGTGAATCGCCTGTCGATCGGCGCGCAATCCTTTTCGCCGGAGATGCTGAAGCGTCTCGGGCGTATCCATGGTGCAGGGGATATTAGCCGCACCGTAGAAGCCGCGCGGCGCGCCGGGTTCGAACGCCTGAATATCGATCTCATGTACGCGTTGCCGGGCCAGAACCGGGCGGGAGCGCTGTGGGACATCCGGCAGGCGCTTGCGCTCACCCCGGAACACCTGTCGTGGTACCAGCTGACACTCGAACCCAATACGGTTTTCCATGCGCGGCCGCCACGCGACCTGCCGGATGACATGGTGAGTGCCGACATCCAGCAGGCCGGCGAGGCACTGCTAGCGGATTGCGGCTACGAGCAGTACGAGGTCTCCGCGTATGCGCGCGACGGCCACTATTGCCGCCACAACCTCAACTACTGGCAATACGGCGACTACGTGGCAGCGGGTGCAGGCGCCCACGGCAAGCTGACGACCGGAGCGGGCGTGCATCGGTACGCGAAGCCGGCCCACCCGGTGTCTTACATGCGTGATGTCGAGGGACGCAGCGAGCCACAGGGCCTGGGCACCCCGGTCGAGCCCGCCGAGCGCCTGTTCGAATTCATGCTGAACGGTCTGCGCCTCCCCGGGGGCATCGTGGAGCGGGACCTTCTGAGCCGGACCGGTCTCGCTCCCGGCACCCTCGAGGCCAAAGCCCGGGCTGCGCTCGGCAAGGGCCTTATCGAGCGGACGTCAGGGGGCCGGTGGCGGCCCACGGAACAGGGGCGCCGCTTCCTCAATGACCTGCAGGCCGAGTTTCTTCCGTGAACGTTTATACACAAGCCGCAGGGCTTACTGCATTTTTAGTGCAAAAGCCCAATGATCTGAGTCGGAGGCTCGTAAAGAGATCATAAGCCATTGAATTTCAATCGTTTCATAATATGGCCACAAAATAGTCATATTTACAACGCGCTTTGTAAATCCGGGCCTTAGGGCATTGGTTCAATTTTGATCCACAACCTTATCCACAGCTTCTGTGGATAATTCCCGGGCCGCCCAGGAGGACTTGCGGGCTCCCGTGCTTCCCGATCTATTACGCGCCCTTTTGGCACGGCAACGCCGTGGAGACACCCCATGAAAGCCGAAATTCATCCCGCCTATGACGATATCAAGGTGACGTGTAGCTGCGGCAATGAGTTCACGACGCGCTCGACGCTCGGCGACGATCTCTCGATCGAAGTCTGCTCTTCCTGTCATCCCTTTTACACCGGCAAGCAGAAGATCGTCGATTCCGGCGGCCGCGTGGACAAGTTCCGCAAGAAGTACGGCCGCTGAGGCCGGCGCCCGGGCGGCGGCCCGGTTCTGCTATGCTCGTATGGCTGTCTGCCGGCTGATCCAGCGCAACCGGTATTCTTCGGCGCGGTCTCGCCCTCGTCCGTGAAAGACGACATAAGAGGATAACAATGAGCCAGGACGCTTTTCGCCTGACGAGCCCTGACGGGAAAGAACTCGACCTGCCGATTCTGAAGGGGACCGTCGGTCCTGATGTCATCGATATCAGCGCCCTGTATCGCGAACAGGGCGTATTTACTTACGATCAGGGCTTCGTTTCCACGGGCAGCTGCGCCTCCGACATCACCTTCATCGACGGCGAGAAGGGCGTCCTCATGTACCGGGGATACCCGGTCGAGCAACTCGCCGAACACTCCAGCTTCATCGAGGTCTCCTACCTGCTGCTGCATGGCGAACTGCCGACAGCAGACCAACTCGAGACCTTCGATCGCACGATCCGCACTCACACGATGCTCAACGAGGGCATGTTGCGGTTCTTCAACGGCTTTCGCTACGACGCACACCCGATGGCGATGTTGTCGGCGGTCGTCGGTTCGATGTCCGCCTATTACCACGATACGACCGACGTCGAGGATCCGGAGCACCGCGACATATTCGCCCATCGCATCCTCGCCAAGCTGCCGACGATTGCGGCGGCCGCCTACAAGCTGAATGTCGGGCAGCCGTTCATGTACCCCCGCAACGACCTGAACTACTGCGAAAACATGCTGCACATGTTCTTTGCCGTACCGGCGGAGCCTTACGAGATCGACGCGGTTGCTGCCGAAGCGCTCGACCTGCTGTTCCTCCTGCACGCGGACCACGAGCAGAACTGCTCCACGTCGACGGTGCGGATGGCAGGCAGCTCCGGTGCGAATCCCTATTCCGCCATTGCGGCGGGCATTTCCGCGCTCTGGGGTCCGGCCCATGGCGGCGCCAACGAGGCCGTACTCGACATGCTCGAGGAGATCGGCGACGCAAGCCAGATCGGGAAATACATCGACAAGGCGAAGGACAAGGACGACCCGTTCCGGCTGATGGGGTTCGGCCACCGCGTCTACAAGAACTTCGATCCCCGTGCGATGATCATCCGCGAGATGTGCCACAAGCTCTTGAAGAAGCTCGGACGGCAGGACACGCCTCTTTTCCACCTGGCGCTGGAACTCGAGGAAATCGCCCTGAAGGACGAGTACTTCATCGAGAAGAACCTGTACCCGAACGTCGACTTCTATTCCGGCATCATCTACCGGGCACTCGGCATCCCGACGTCGATGTTCACGGTGATGTTTGCGATCGGTCGTTCGGTCGGCTGGACTGCGCACTGGCGGGAGATGATTTCCGACCCGAAAACGAAGATCAGCCGGCCCCGGCAGCTTTATACAGGCTCCCCGCAGCGCGACTACGTGCCGATCGGCAAGCGTTGACAGCAGGCCCGGCAAGCCGACGGGTCCGTCCCGGCGCTACACCAGCAAGTCACTGACGGCCTTTACGTCCGCCCGCTGCATGGGCTTTCCGTCGACAGGGCTCAACGGGGCCTGTCGTATGCCGTCATAGGGAAAGACGGTCGCGTGTATCGTGACATTCTCACACTTGAATTCGTAGCCCGGAAAATTCTCGACCTCGTCCTTGCGGCTCCTGAGGCGGCGCTCATAGGTCCTGTTCGCAATGCCGGAGGCACCGAGGTGCGCCCCGACCGCTTCCGCACTGTCACTGAATACGTGCAGGCTCACAACAGAGTTCTCGTCGGCCGTCCCGTTCAGCACCGCGCCTACGAGCCGCGGCGAAAACACGACGAGAATCTCCATGGCCGTTACCGCGACGGCACGCAGGCGGCAGAGCAGCGCCGGGTGCTCGCTGCCGCCGAAGATAAGGTGGTAATCCTCGATAGCCTGTTCAATTTCGCCGTTGCCCGGCAGTGAGCCGCGAGCGGACAGGCCAAGCCGATCGGCGGCCTTCTGCTTCGCTACGCGATAGTCACGGATGCCCTGCGTGACGATGATGCGCGCGGTTTCCTGCGCCACCAGCTTTCGCTTGCGGTCGGTACCGTTGTTGCGCAGGGCTTTGGGATTGTTTCTCGGCATGACTCAGAACAGCGATTCGGGCTCTTCCTCAGCTTCTTCGTCGTCCCCGGACCCGGCAGGTGCTGCGGGACGTATCGGATCGTTGAAGATATCCGGCAAATCCTCCACGTGCTCGCACTCTGGCACGCTCCCTTCGCGAAAATACTCGAACATCGCATTGGGGTCGCCCGCCGCCGCCGGGCAGCCTGTCGCACGATTGATCTTGCGGCTCACGATGCCATCGGGCATCGGCATGCGGTGATTCGGCACGCCGGCGAACGCCAGGCGCCCGAAGTCGACCCAGATTGGCAGGGCCGTGCGGGATCCTTCCTCGCCCGGACCCAGGCCCACGTCGTCGTCGTAGCCGACCCAGACAATGGCGGCGAGGTCGGCATTGAAGCCGCCGAACCAGGCATCGCGCCTGTCATTGGAGGTCCCGGTTTTGCCGGAGAGATCGTTGCGGCCGAGCGCCATGGCGCGCCGGCCGGTACCGCGTGCGACGACGTCGCGCATCATGTCCTGGACGAGGAACGCGTTCTGCGCACTGATCGCCCGCGGCGCCTTTCGAACATCGGCAAACAAGTCCGGGTCTGCCGCGGCATCGGGCCGGTACTCGAGGGCGACGTCGGCCATGGCCTCGAGCGACATGGGCTCAGGCTCCGGCTCCCCAAAACCCGGTATCGCTTCCGCATCGCACTCGCGGCACACAACCTCCGGTTCGGCGCGGTACAGCTCCTCGCCATCCGGACCGAATATCGCATCGATCACGTACGGCCGGATGGCATAGCCACCGTTCGCCAGCACCGCATAGCCCTGCACCATGTCGAGTGGCGAGGCATTCCCGCCGCCCAGCGCGAGCGACCCATTGCGAGGCAGCGCGGCATCACTGAATCCGAACTTCCGGATGTGCTCGATCGCGTTGCCAATTCCGGTCTCATACAGGAGGAGGCGCACCGACACCAGGTTCATTGAGCGCGTCAGTGCCTCGCGAAGGCGTGTCGGCCCGTAGAACCGCCCGGTGTAATTGATCGGGCGCCAGTCGGTCTCGAGCTCCGAGGAACGGATGACGACCGGCGAATCGTCGACCACCGTTGCCGGCGTATTGCCGTGTTCGAGCGCGGCCGAGTAGATGAACGGCTTGAACGACGATCCCGGCTGACGGGCTGCCTGGGTCACGCGGTTGAACTTGCTGGTGGCGAAATCGAAGCCGCCGGCAAGGCTCGTTATGGCGCCGTCCCTCGGGTCCATGGACACGATCGCGGCCTGCGCCTCCGGTACCTGGGCGAGCGCCCAGCTCTTGCTGGCCGTCGGCATTATATAGATGAGGTCGCCCGGCTCGAGCACCTCGGTCACGGCGGTCGGCTCCGGCCCCGTCGTCTCGCGATCGATGAAAGGTTTGGCCCAGCGGATGCCCGACCAGGGCACGGTCAGCCGCGCGCCGCCGCCCGCAACCACATCGACACTGTTATCGTCGTTGAGGGCCGTGACGAGCGCAACGGACAGTCCGCCGGGCGCATATTGCTCGAGCTCGTTGCGCAAGGCGTCCGGCCACCCTTCGTAGGGTGTCTCGAGCAAGGCCGCGTCGATGTCGACATGTGTGATGGGCCCCGGGTAGCCGCGCCGCCGCGTGAATTCGAGGAGACCGTTCTTCAGCGCCCAGGTGGCGGCATTCTGCAGGCGCGAATCGAGGGTCGTCACGACCTTGTAGCCGTCGGTGTAGCTGTCCTCGCCGTAGCGATCGAGCATCTCACGACGCACCATCTCCGCAACGTAGTCAGCGTGCAGCTGCACCGCCGCCCCGTGTAGACGGGACTCCATCGGTGTCGCCATCGCTTCGTCGTATTCCTCCTCACTGATGAAGCCGAGGCTCTCCATTCGCGCCAGTACATAAGCGCGCCGCATCTCCGCACCCTCGATACTGCGTACCGGGTTGTAGCGGGACGGCGCCGGCAGTACCCCCGCGAGTGTCGCGGCCTCAGCGATCGAGAGATCCTCAAGCTCCTTGTCGAAGAACACCTGCGCTGCCGCCGAGACGCCGTAGGCCCGCTGGCCAAAAAACATCTTGTTAAGGAACAGTTCCATGATCTGTTCCTTCGTAAAGCTGTTCTCGATCTGCACGGCGAGCGCGGCTTCCTTGAATTTACGCTCGGCCGTCTGGTCGAGATTCAGGAAATAGCTGCGAGCGAGCTGCTGCGTGAGCGTGCTGCCGCCGCTCTCGACCGTCCCGGTCGTGAGCCACTGGACAGCGGCACGCAGGACGCCGCGGTAGTCGATGCCCGGATGTTCGAAGAAGCGTCGGTCCTCGGCGGCAATGAACGCCTCCACGACGTGCGCCGGTACTTCTTCGTAAGTGACGAGTACCCGGCGGTGCTGACCAATCTCCGATATCAGGTAGCCATCGCGGCTGAAGATCCTCAAAGGGATCTGCAGAGGGATATCGCGGATCGTATCGGCCTGAGGTAAGGACGGCGACACGTAGTAATAGGCGCCGATGACGCCGGCGACGGCCCCGACGCCAAGAGCCGCCCCGAGTCCCAGGACGGCGAACAGGACCCTCAGTAGTCCCGTTGCGGACTTGTGACCTGCGTTCTTGTTGCGGGCATTGCTGTGGCGCATAGTCGCTGGCGTTTCGAGGCTAACGCCCTGATTTCCGGGGGCGCGGACTGGGGAGTTTAACCGTAGTCTGGTGTCGGACGGGTGCCGGAAATGTGGCATCCCCGTGCGGGGTGCCGGGGCGGATGATAGCGACCGTGCGGCGGCGACCGCAACGTTTGTGACAACCGCCGGCGCGGCGAAGGCAAACCCGGTAGTCCCGCACGGGGGTATTTCGGGCTCGATTCGGAGTCGCCGACCAGTTCACAGAATACGGTGTCGCCGGGAAGTAACATGCGTTCCCCTGTTCGTGAACATAGTCACGTTTTATTTAACATTTTCTTGATATATAGTTAAAACGATTTGTTGAAGTCCAACTCATGTTTGGCTCGCAACTTGCCGACTTAAAAGGGAAAAACTGTGTTATTCGGAAAGAAATCTCAACCATTGTTGGGGCTCGATATCACGACCTCGTCGGTAAAGTTGATCGAGCTGTCGCAAAGCGGCAAGCGATTCCGGGTCGAGTCCTATTCGGCCGAGCCGACGCCGCCGAGTTCCGTTAGTGAAAAGGCCATCGTCGACGCCAAGGCCGTCGGTGAAGCGATCCGCCGCGCCGTCAAACGAGCGGGTGCGAAGGCGACGGATGTGGCGGTCGCCATCAGCGGCGACGCGGCGATCACAAAGGTCATCCAGATGCCGTCGAGCCTCTCCGAGCGGGATCTCGAGGGTCAAATTGAAATCCAGGCCGACCAGTACATTCCGTTCCCGATGGAAGAAGTCAGCTTCGACTACGAGATCATCGGCCCGAACGAGAAAGATCCCGAGCTGATGGACGTCCTGCTCGTTGCGACGCGCACCGACAACGTGGAGCAGCGCCAGGCCGCCGTCACGGCGGCCGGGCTCGTGACCGCGGTCGTCGATGTCGAGGCATTCGCACTGGAGAACGCCTGCCAGCTGCTCAGTCACCAGATTCCGGACGGCGGCATGGGCCAATCGGTGGCGGTCGTCGATATCGGCGCCTCCTCGACCACCTTCAGCGTCCTGCAGGACCTCAAGGTCGTTTACACACGCGACTTCAACTTCGGCGGCCAGCAGCTGACCGAGGAAATCATGCGAACCTACGGCCTGTCGATGGAAGACGCCGGCCGGGCCAAGAAGCAGGGCGGCCTGCCGTCGAACTACCAGCCGGAAGTGCTCGAACCGTTCATCGACGACATGACGCAGCAGGTCAGCCGTTCGCTCCAGTTCTATCTCGCATCCGGCGGCGGCCGGGAGCAACCGGACATGATCCTGGTCTGCGGCGGCTGCGCAAATATTCCCGGCATCGCGGACGTGATCTCGAGCCGCGTCGGCATCCCGACGGAAGTCGGCGACCCGCTCGGCCAGATGAAGATTTCGTCCAAAGCCAAATCGCAGGGAGTACACAAGGACGCAACCGCGTTGCTCACGGCATGTGGCCTTGCACTGAGGAGCTTCGACTAAGATGCCACGTATAAATCTACTCCCCTGGCGCGAGGAACAGCGCAAGAAGCGCCAGCGAGAGTTCGGTGTTGCGGTCATTGGTGCCGGGGTTGCGGGAGTTGCCGTCGTCGCCCTCACGATGTTCGCCTACTCGCAAATGATTTCCGCGCAGAACCAGCGCAATGAGCGCCTCAAGTCCGAAATTGCCGAACTCGAAAAGAGCATCGAGGAGATCGACGGCCTCGAGCGACAGAAGGAACGCCTGATTGCGCGCATGGAAATCATCGAGCAATTGCAGAAAAGCCGCCCGGAAATCGTCCATCTCTTCGATGAGATGGCGAGGCAGTTACCGGAAGGCGTGTACCTGACCGGCATGAAGCAGACCGGTTCACGCGTCGAAGTGCAGGGCGTTGCACAGTCGAGCACGCGCGTTTCAGCCCTGATGCGCCAGGTCGATTCTTCCGAGTGGCTCACCGATCCGGAAGTCCAGAAGGTTGAAACCAAGACATCAGGTTCGTCGCGTCTGTCCGAGTTCACCGTGCACCTGAAACAAGTCGGGTCGGACGCCGACATGGAGGATGCGGAATGAATCTCGTCGACGAACTCAGAAGTCTCGACGTCAATGATGTCGGTCGCTGGCCACTTCCGTTCCGCCTGGCGGTTATCGCAATCGTGTTCGCGCTGGTCTCGGGTCTTGGTGTGTACTGGAAGATCATCAAGGACAAGGCGCCGGCGCTCGAGCGCTATAAACAGGAAGAAATCGCGTACCGCAACACTTTCGAGAACAAGCAGAAGAAGGCGGCAAACTACGACGCTTTCAAGCAACAACTCACGGATATCGAGCAATCATTCGGCACCATGCTCCGCCAGCTGCCAGGCGAAACGGAGATCCCAAGCCTGATCGTCGATATTTCGCAAACGGGACTCGGTGCCGGCCTTCAGGAGCGCCTGTTCGAGCCGCAGCCGGAAATTCCGAAAGATTTCTACGCCGAAAAGCCGATCAAGATCCGGCTGAGTGGCGGCTACCACGAGATCGCGCGCTTCGTCAGCGGCATAGCGGCTCTTCCGCGCATCGTGACGCTGCACAACATCGTGATTACTCGCGAGAACCCCGACAGCTTTGATGATTTGAGCATGGAAGTCACGGCGCAGACCTATCGTTACCTCGAGGAGACACAATGATGTCTGCTTTCGTCATCACGAGGAATGGCTCGCTCATCGCGCTGGCCGTGATCGGCCTGGCTGCATGCAGCAGCGACATGGACGAACTTGACCAGTACATCAACACGGTCAAGGCACGGCCGGGCGGGCCCATCGAGCCCCTGCCGGAGATCAAGCCGTACGAAGCATTTGCCTATGCCGCGGACCAGCAGGGCGTTCGCTCGCCCTTCATGCCCGATACCCCGCAGTCGGCCGGACCGGCAGGCGGAACACGCCCGGACCCGGACCGTCCGCGCGAATTCCTCGAATCCGTGCCGCTGGATTCGCTGAACATGGTCGGCACGCTGAATCTGGGCGAAACCGCTTACGGTCTCGTACAGACGCCCGACGGTCTGATCCATCGTGTCCTGCCCGGGAATTACCTGGGCCAGAACGACGGACGGATCATCGGCATCGACGAGTCGAGAATTGAACTGGTGGAAATAATTTCGGACGGGATCGGCGGCTACGTGGAAAGGGACGCTGCCGTCAGTCTCTCGGACTGATGCCTGAATGGAACTGGGAGTAATGGGAATGATGCTCAAAAGCAAACCGACGGCCTCGCATCGCTTGGCGATTCTGCGAGTAGCCGCCATGGCACAGGCCGCGCTTCTTGCGTTTGCGGGACTTTCCGCAAATGCGCAGGAACCCAACCGCCTCCAGGACATTCAGGTGCAAAGCCTGCCGGGACAGCGAGTGGAGCTGAAGCTCATCATGAGTGAACTGGCTCCCGAGCCGATGGCATTCACCATCGACAACCCCGCGCGTATTGCCCTCGACCTGCCGGATACGTCCGTCGGTCTTTCGTCACGCCGCCGCGATGTGAATCTCGGTCCACTGGACACCATACTGACCGCGGAGGCCAACGGGCGGACGCGCGTGGTACTCAACCTAGACACCATGGTTGCTTACCAGACCAGCCGCAGCGGCAACACGATCACGGTGATGCTCGGAGACGCAGGTAACTACAGCGACGGAACCACCCAGTTCACCGCCGCCCAGGCATCCTCCGCGTCGAGCCGTCCCTCGTCGTCCGCCGGCACTGCCGGCCGCGCAATTACGAACGTCGATTTCCGCCGCACACGTGACGGTGGTGGCCGCGTCGTCGTCAACCTGACCGACCCGGCGACGCCGGTCGATATCCGCCAGGAAGGCGGCCGCGTCGTTGCTATCTTCAAGGATACGACGCTGCCCGCCGAACTCATGCGGCGCCTCGACGTCATGGACTTTGCGACGCCCGTGCAGACCGTGGATACACTCCGCACGAATCTCGACACCCGTATCGTTATCTCCGCAGAAGGCAAGTATGAGCAACTCGCCTACCAGTCCGACAACGAGTTCACAATCGAGGTGAATGCGGCTCCGGAAACTGATGCCGCTGAATCGAACCTTTTCTCGGAGTCGAAGGAATACGAAGGGCAACGCCTCACGCTGAACTTCCAGGACATCGAGACGCGCGCGGTATTGCAGCTTCTCGCAGAAACGTCAGGCAAGAACATTGTCGTCTCGGATACGGTACAGGGTAACGTCACCCTGCGCCTGCGCAACGTTCCGTGGGACCAGGCCCTGGATATCGTCATGACGACGAAGGGCCTCGACATGCGCCAGAACGGCAACGTCATCATCGTGGCGCCGGCTGAGGAAATCGCTGCCCGCGAGACCGCCGACCTGGAAGCGAAGCAGGCCATCAGCGAACTCGAACCCCTCTATTCCGAGTTCCTGCAGGTCAACTATGCCAAGGCGGCCGACCTGTCTGCACTGATCTCCGGCGGTTCCGAAAATGCCATGATTTCGGAGCGCGGCAGTATCGCGGTCGACGAGCGCACGAACACCCTGCTCGTCAGCGATACCGCACAGCGGCTGCAGGATATACGCCGCATGGTCCGCACGCTGGACATCCCGATCAAGCAGGTACTGATCGAGTCGCGTATCGTGGTCGTCAATGATGACTTCAGCCGCGACCTCGGTGTACGCCTCGGCGTTACCGGCAACGACATCAGCGACGATACGATCGTAGTCTACAGCGGTACCGGCGAAGCAACGAACAATTACCTGGGTTCGATCACCGAATCGCTGAACGACCCCACCGGCAATACCCCGGTGCTGCTGCCGGCGATTCCCGGGCGCTACAACGTCAACGTGCCGATCGCGGATCCGGCGGGCCGCTTCTCCCTGGCGGTGCTCGGCGAGGATTACCTCGTCGATTTGGAACTGACGGCCCTGGAAGCCGAGGGCCGCGGCGAGATCGTCTCGACCCCGCGCGTCATCACGGCAAACCAGAAGGAAGCCATCATCGAGCAGGGCGTGGAAATCCCGTACCAGCAATCGGCGTCATCGGGTGCCACCACGATCCAGTTCAAGAAGGCCGTGTTGAGCCTGACGGTGACCCCGCAGATCACCCCGGACAACAACATCATCATGGACCTCAAGGTGCACAAGGATAACGTCGGCGACATTATCTCCACCGGCGGGCTGGGCGGAACCGTACCGAGTATCGATACGCGCGCCGTCGAAACCCAGGTCCTCGTGGCCGACGGCCAGACCGTCGTCCTCGGCGGCATCTACGAGACGGAGCGCCGTGAAACGACCAACAAGGTACCGTTCCTCGGAGACATCCCGTTCCTCGGGGTCGCATTCCGCAGCACACAGCGGGTCGACAACAAGGCGGAACTGCTGATCTTCGTAACGCCGCGCATCCTCGAGGAAGGCGGCAGTATTTACTAGTCCGTCGGCTGCTTTACTATAGGAAAGCCAACCTTCGGGTTGGCTTTCTCTTTCCGGGGGCCCGACACTGAGCGGTATGAAGAATCCGAAGAATGTTTTCCTGATTGGACCCATGGGCGCTGGCAAGTCGGCGGTCGGCCGGCAGCTGGCCAAGTCCCTGCACCTCACGTTCGTCGACAGCGACGAGGAAATCGAATCCCGGACCGGCGTAGATATTCCCTTTATTTTCGAGAAGGAGGGTGAGGACGGATTCCGTCTCCGGGAAAAGAAGGTCATCGATGACCTGTCCCGGCTCGACGGCGTCGTGCTGGCGACCGGTGGCGGCGCGGTCATCGACGCCGAAAGCCGGACCCGCCTCGGGGCGCGCGGCTTCGTGGTCTACCTCAGGACCGGTATCGATCAACAGCTTTCGCGGACGCGCCGCGGACGCGAACGGCCGCTGCTCGCTACGGACGATCCGCGCGCGACGCTTGAGGCACTGATGTCGGCCCGGGAGCCCATGTACACCGAGATTGCCGACCTGACCGTCGAAACTGATGGCCGCAAGGTCCACGCCGTCGCGAGCGAAATCCTCGAGGCGATCAGCGTGTAGCCGCGGGCCGGGGCTGCGGCATTACTGTGCGTGCATGCCCCCGCCACGACCGTCGCAGAATCCCGAAAATCCGGTACCCTTGCACCATGACGACGACCATGGATGTTGCGCTGGGCGATCGGAGTTACCCGATCGTGATCGGGCAGGAACTGCTGGGCGGCGGCTTCGATCTTGCCGGGCATGTGCGCGGCAGGGACTGCCTGGTCGTCAGCAACGTCACCGTTGCGCCTCTGTACCTCGATGAGCTAAAGCGAAATCTGAAGGGCAAGGCGGTCGAATCGATCGAGCTCGAGGACGGGGAAGCGTACAAAACCCTTGCAGCAGTGGACTCGATCATCGACAGGCTGGTAGCGAATGGCGCCAACCGCGACACGACGGTGATTGCACTCGGTGGCGGCGTGGTCGGCGATATCGCCGGCTTCGCGGCGGCCATCTATATGCGGGGCGTGGATTTCATCCAGGTGCCGACGAGCCTGCTGGCACAGGTGGACTCCTCGGTCGGCGGCAAGACCGGCGTCAACCATCCGCAGGGCAAGAACCTCATCGGCGCGTTTCACCAGCCGCGGCTCGTCCTGATCGACACCGGCACGCTTCTCACCCTGCCGGTGCGTGAACTGAAAGCCGGCCTCGCCGAGGTTATCAAGCACGGCGCAATCGCGGACGCGGCGTTTTTTGCCTGGATCGAAGAGCACATCGACGCACTCCTTGAAGCCGATACGGACATGCTCGCGCATGCCGTCAAACGCTCTTGCGAGATCAAGGCAGAGATCGTCGCAGAGGACGAGCGGGAGGCCGGCCGCCGCGCCATACTCAATTTCGGCCATACCTTCGGGCATGCCATCGAACATTGCCAGGGTTACGGCGAGTGGCTGCACGGCGAGGCGGTTGCTGCCGGAATGGTGATGGCGGCCGCCTTGAGCGACATCGACGATGAGACGCGCCAGCGCATCGGACGCCTCATCGAACGTGCCGGGCTGCCAGTGATCCCACCGCCCGTCAGCGCTGCGCGCATGCGTGCGGCGATGGGCATGGACAAAAAGGTGGTCGACAAGACGCTTCGGTTTGTCCTGCTCGACAGGCTGGGGCATGCGCGCACCACAGCCGAGTACGAAGATGCGCGCCTCGACGCCGTACTCGAGGCCTGTAACGAATGAAGGGCCGCCGGCTCGCCCCGTATGCCGCCGACGAGAAACGGTCGCGAGGCCGCCGGCATCCGGAACCGCCATCTGCATGGCGCGGCGAATACCAGAGGGACCGCGATCGCATAATCCACTCCACCGCCTTCCGGCGGCTGATGTACAAGACCCAGGTATTCGTCAACCATGAAGGCGACCTGTACCGGACACGCCTCACCCATTCTCTCGAAGTCTCCCAGATAGGCCGCACGGTTGCCGTGGCGCTGGGGCTCAGCGAGCCGCTGACCGAGGCCATCTGCCTCGCACACGACCTCGGCCATACGCCGTTCGGACATGCCGGCCAGGACGCGCTCAACGAATGCATGCGACCCTTCGGCGGCTTCGAGCACAACCTGCAGTCGCTCCGGGTCGTCGACGAACTGGAGCAGCGCTACGCCGACTTTCCCGGCCTGAACCTGATGTTCGAAACGCGGGAAGGCATCCTCAAGCACTGCTCGGCGCGCAATGCCGCCACCCTCGGCGAACTTGGCATGCGCTTTCTCGAGCGCAGGCAGCCAGGCCTCGAGGCCCAGATTGCGGACATCGCGGACGCGATCGCCTACAACCACCATGACGTGGATGACGGTCTGCGCGCGGGGCTGATTACTCTCCGGCAGTTGCGCCGACAGCCTTTGTTCGGCGAGCAGTATCGGAGCGTGCGCGAACGCTACGGGACGCTGGCGCTGGACGACCGCCGTCTCGTGTTCGAGGTGATTCGGCGCATGATCGGTACCGTGGTCACGGACCTCATCGAGAACAGCCAAAGCAACATCGCCGGCACGGCGCCCGGCTCAATAGAGGCCGTGCGGGATGCCGGGCGGCCACTGGTCGCGATGTCCGCTGCCGTGCACGAGCAGCACCTCGCGCTCAAGAAGTTCCTGAACCGCCACCTGTATCGCCACGAGAACAAGCTCGCCATGACTATCCGTGTGCAAGCCGTCGTAAGCGATCTCTTTTCTGCCTACATGAAGGATATCGCATTGATGTCAATGGACTTTTCTAGCGATGCCGCGAGTCTTGACGACGTCGGCCGCGCACGCGTCGTGGCCGACTACGTCGCGGGCATGACCGATCGCTACGCCTTCCAGGCGCACGAACGCCTCGCGGGCTGATAGAATGCGCCCCGCTCAAACCTGGCCTGAGAACAGATTCCTCGTGACTCCAAAAAATATACCCTCGCGAGACCGGCTGATCTTCGCAATGGACGTGCCGAGCTGCGCGCGCGCGCGCGAACTGGCCACAACGCTCGGCGACGCCGTTATGTTCTACAAGATCGGTCTCGAACTGATGATGAGCGGGGAGTATTTCGAGTTGCTCGACTGGTTTCTCGAGCGTGACAAGAAAGTGTTCTGCGACCTCAAGTTCTTCGATATCCCTGCGACGGTCGGGTCGGCCGTCCGGCAGCTCAAGGACCGCGGCGCGGCGTTCGTAACCGTTCACGGCAATCGATCGATCATGGAGGCCGCCGCCGAGAACAAGGGCAACAGTCTCAAGGTGCTCGGTGTCACCGTGCTGACGAGCCTCGACCGCGGTGACCTGGACGACCTGGGGTTCGACTGCGACGTCGAAGCGCTCGTATTGTCGCGTGCCAGGCAGTGCCTCGACGCAGGCTGTGATGGCGTCATCTCGTCCGGCCTCGAAGTGCCGAAACTCCGGGCGTACGTGGACGAGAAACTCCTCGTCGTCTCGCCCGGCATTCGGCCCGTGGACAACAAGCCGGAAGGGGACCAGAAGCGCGTGGTGACTATTGAAACTGCGTTCGGGAATGGCTGCGACTACATTGTCGTCGGCCGGCCTATTCGCGATGCCGCTGACCCGCGCGTCGCGGCCGAAGCGATGCAGGCGTCGATCGCTGCGCAGTTCCCGGCCTGATGTCCGCGCTCAAAAACGACCTGCTGCTCAAGGCGCTGCTGCGGGAAGCGGTGCCGCGCACCCCCGTCTGGATCATGCGCCAGGCCGGCCGTTACCTGCCGGAGTACCGTGCGACGCGCGAGCTGGCCGGGGATTTCATGAGCCTGTGCCGCAACCCCGAGCTCGCCTGCGAGGTGACGATGCAGCCGCTCCGGCGCTATGCACTCGACGCCGCCATCCTGTTTTCCGACATTCTTACCGTACCCGACGCGATGGGCCTCGGCCTGTACTTCGAGCCCGGCGAAGGCCCGAAATTCAGCCGGCCCGTCCGTTCGAAACGTGACATCCGCAATCTCCCGTCGCCGGACGTGTCCGACAGCCTGGGCTACGTGTTCGATGCGGTCCGCACGATACGGCGCGAACTCGCCGGCAGCGTGCCGCTGATCGGCTTTGCCGGCAGCCCCTGGACGGTTGCTACTTACATGGTCGAGGGCGGCTCGGACCGGGATTTTCGCCGCATCCGTGGCCTCGCAGACGAGGATCCGAAGGCGCTGGAGCAGTTGCTTGCCCTTGTGACGCGAACGACGACCGACTATCTCAACGCGCAGATCGAGGCCGGCGCCCAGGTGATCCAGGTTTTTGACACCTGGGGCGGTGTGCTCGAACGTGACGACTTCCGGCGTTTTTCGCTCGCGGGCATGCAGGCGATCGTCGACGGCCTCACGCGCGAGTCGGACGGGCGGCGCGTGCCGGTCATCCTGTTCACGAAAGGCGCGGGGCCGATGCTCGAGGATCTCGCGCAGGCCGGCGCGGACGCACTCGGCGTCGACTGGACCACGGATCTCGCCACGGCGCGCGACTACGTGGGCGATCGCGTCGCGCTACAGGGCAATCTCGACCCCGCCACGCTGCGGGAAAGTCCCGAACTCATCCGCGAAGGCGTGGCCGCAACGCTCGCGAGCTACGGCAAGGGACCGGGCCACGTTTTCAACCTTGGCCATGGCATCACGCCGGACATCGATCCCGAACGCCTCGGCGTGCTCGTCGACGCCGTCCACGAACTGAGCCCGGCCTACCACGTGTAGGAGCGGCCCACGGCCGCGATTGCGTCGGTCGATGGCGAAGAGGGCCTCCAGAATCCCAGATCGCGCGCATGCGCGCTCCTACAACCCTCAAACAACACCCGATATGCCCGCCCCGATAGTTTGGGCGGCCGGTCTCCTTCAGGGCCAGGCAATTGCCCGTCGCTCCCGCCGGAGGATCCGGGCAGCCGGGCGACGAGGCCTGTTTGACCGAAATAAAGCGGAGCGAGCCGAAGGCGAGTGAGCCATTCGGTCAAACAGGTCTGGAGCTCGGCTGCCGTGCGACGAACCAGGAGCGTCGTTCCGTTGAACGAGCCTGGAGATCAGTCAAGCAGATTCCTCGCGGAGCTTGCGGCGCAAAATCTTGCCGACGTTGGTCTTCGGCAGCTCCTTGCGGAACTCCACTTCCTTCGGGCGCTTGTAGTTCGTCAGGTTTGCCTTGCAGTAGTCCAGAACATCCTGCTCGGTGACCGAATCCTGGGTACGCACGGCGTAGACCTTAACGACCTCGCCGGAATGTTCATCCGGAATGCCGATCGCCGCGGCCTCGAGGATGCCATCCATTTCGACGACCACATTCTCCACCTCGTTCGGGTACACGTTGAAGCCCGAGACGATGATCATGTCCTTCTTGCGATCCTCGATGAACACGTAGCCGCGCTCGTCCATGCGGCCGATGTCACCGGTCCTGAGCCAGCCGCCGGGCAACATCACTTCAGAGGTTTCGGCGGGACGCTTCCAGTAGCCCTCCATGACCTGGGGGCCCTTGACGCAGATTTCACCGATCGCGCCGATCGGCAGGGGATTCCCGTCGTCACCGGCGATCACTACGTCGGTGGAGGGAATCGGCATGCCGATGCTGCCGGTGAATGCGCTCCCGGTCGGCATGATGATCGCGGCCGGTGAGGTTTCGGTCAGGCCATAGCCCTGTGCAATCTCGACCCCCGTGACCTCGGCCCACTTCTTCGCGACCGCCGGCTGCACAGCCATGCCGCCGCCGACACACACCCTGAGTCCGCTGAAGTCCAGGTCCTTGAAGCCTGGCGTGTTGAGCAGCGCCGCGAACAGCGTGTTGACCGCCGTGAAATAGTTGAACCGGTACTTCGCGAGTTCCTTCACAAAAGCCGGGAAATCGCGAGGATTCGTGATCAGCACGTTCAGACCGCCACGGGCCATGACGGCGAGACAATTCCCTTGCAGCGAAAAGATGTGATAAAGCGGCAGCGCCGTGATCGCCGTAATTGGTTCGACTCCCTCGTAGGCATCGCCAAGCCAGGCATCGGTCTGGGCTACGTTGTAGACCATGTTGCGGTGACTCAGCATCGCGCCTTTGGACGTGCCGGTCGTGCCGCCCGTGTACTGCAGGAAGGCAATATCGGCGAAGCCGAGTTCCGCCGGTTTCAGGGCATTTCCGCGGCCCGTGGCCAGCGCATGGCTGAAACTCGCCGACTCCGGCAGCCTGTACTTCGGTATGGCCTTTTTCACATAGCGGATGACGAAATCGACGATCCAGCCCTTCGGCTTCGCGAGCAGTTCGCCAACCGTCGTGGTGACGATGTAACGGACTTCCGTCGAATCGATGATCGTCTCGAGGACGTGCGCAAAATTTTCGAGGATGACGATTGCTTTCGCCCCGGAATCGGCCAGCTGGTGCTGCAGCTCCCTCGCGGTGTACAACGGGTTTACGTTGACGACGACGAGACCCGCCCGGAATATGCCGCACAGCGCGACGGGGTACTGCAGGATGTTCGGCAGCATGACGGCTACGCGTTCGCCACGCGTCAGGCCGAGCGTGTCCTGCAGATAACATGCGAACTGCATGGACAGCGCGTCGAGCTCGCGAAAACTGATGGTCGTACCCATGTTCGTGTACGCCGGGTTGCCGGCGTACTCCACGAACACATGTTCGAGCAGGTCCCTGATCGAGCGGTGCCTGGGTTCGGGTACGGTTGCGGGTATATCGTCCGGATATGAGTCGAGCCAGATCTTGTCCAAGGCGCTCCCCTTCTGCTTGGCCTCAGTCGGCGCGTTCCGGCGCCGGCAATGCATCCTCGATAATTGGCCACGCATTGTCCAGCAACAGCGACTGCGCCGAGGCGTTCGGGTGAACTCCGTCGTCCTGCATCAACTCGGCATTCATGGCCACCCCCTCCATGAAAAACTCGATCCAGGCCACGCCGGTGCTGTCAGCCGCGTCCCGGAAGGCCTGTTCAAACGCCTGGGAGTACCGGGCTCCGTAGTTGAGCGGAATCCGGATGCCGAGCAGCACGACCCGGGCACCGGCCGACTTGCCCGAGGCGATGATCGACTCCAGGTTCCCCCGGAGGCGCTCCGGGGGAAAACCGCGCAGGCCGTCATTACCGCCCAGTTCAACGATCAGGAGTTCGGGCTCGAAGCGCTCAAGCGCGCTCGCGATGCGCGTGACACCGCCTTCCGTGGTTTCACCGCTGATGCTGGCGTTGATGACGCGATGTTCGTACCCTAGGGTAGCGAGCCGCTCCTGCAACAATGCGGCCCAGGATTGGTCTGACTCCATGCCGTAACCGGCGCTCAGGCTGTCGCCGAATACCAGAATCGTCGGTGCATCGTCGCTTCGAGCGACGGCAGATAACAGTAACAAACCAAACACCAGGATTTTTTGCATGTCAGAAATCGAGTCGGGCGCGAGCCCCGTGTTGTGTGCTGATGGGTTGACGAAACAGGTTAGCAGCCCGGAGGGTACACTGACCATTCTGGCAGACGTGAGTTTTACGGTCCGTGCCGGCGAATCGATCGCCGTCGTCGGACCTTCCGGTGCCGGCAAATCCACACTGCTCGCGCAGCTGGCCGGGCTCGATGTCCCGACGTCGGGCAGGGTGACGCTGAACGGCAACGATCTCAACGCCCTGGATGAGGACGGCAGGGCCCGGGTCCGGGCGCAGAGCGTCGGTTTCGTATTCCAGTCCTTTCACCTTGTACCCTCCCTGAATGCGCTCGAGAATGTCATGCTGCCGCTCGAGCTGGCCGGGCACGCGAATGCGCGCCAGGCAGCGCTCGATATCGTTGAAGAGGTCGGCTTGAGTGACCGTCGCAGCCACTATCCCGCGCAACTTTCGGGCGGAGAAAAGCAACGCGTCGCCATTGCGCGCGCGTTCGCAACGTCTCCCGCGGTGCTTTTCGCCGATGAACCGACGGGCAATCTCGATGCCCGCACCGGCGCCAGGATCATGCAGCTCATGTTCGACCTCAATCACGACTCGGCGACTACGCTGGTTCTCGTGACCCATGACCTTTCGCTCGCGGAGCGCTGTGACCGCATCCTGAGTCTCGAGGCCGGGCGGCTCGTGAGTGACGTGCGGACCGCGGCATGAGAGCCGTCGCTTTCGCATTTCGGACGTTCCTGCGCGAATTGCGTTCCGGCGAGGTGCTCGTCCTGCTCGCGGCCGTGACGCTCGCCGTAGCGGCGCTGACCGCCGTGGGCTTTCTCACCGACCGAATAGCGCAGGCCGTGACCCAGCAGGCGAACGAGGTGCTGGCCGCGGACCTGCGGTTGCGGTCGCAGGAGCCCATTCCCGATGACTGGCGGGAACTCGCCGCGGAATTCGGACTCGCGACCGCCGATACCGCGTCATTTCCGAGTGTCGTGTATCACGGCGAGGCGAACGCCCTGTCGACGATTGTCGCGGTTACGGAGGGCTATCCGCTGCGTGGCCAGGTGAAGCTCGCGGCTGAGCTGTTCGGCACGGAAACCCCGGCCAGCGGCATACCCGAACCCGGCACACTGTGGGCCGATGGCGCGCTGCTTGCCCGGGTCGGCGCGGACGTCGGCGATGTGCTGGATGTCGGCACGTCACTCCTCGAGATTGCCGCGGTGGTGACTTATCGTCCGGACCAGTCGATCGGCTTCGCGTCGCTGGCACCGTCCCTGATCATGAACCGCGAGGACGTGGACGCCACCGGTCTCATCGGCGTCGGCAGCCGCGTCCGCTACGCATTGCTGGTCGCAGGTGATGCTGCAGACGTCGCGGATTTTAACGCGGCCATCGAGTCCGAGCTTCCGGATTCCCTGCGCTTGAGTTCCGCCGAGGAGAGCAGTGAGCGCGCGCTTGCCGCCGCCGACCGGGCGAAGCGTTTCCTGTCACTCACCGCCGTCATCAGCCTGCTCCTGTCCGCGGTGGCGATCGCCATGTCGGCGCGGCGCTTTGCGCACCGCCGGATGGATGCCGTGGCGTTGATGAAGAGCCTCGGCGCCACGCAGGGTTTCGTCGTCTCGGTTGCGATGATCCAGATCCTCCTCATCGGGCTGATCGGTGTGGCGCTCGGCAGCGCTACAGGTTTTATCGCGGAGTCCATTTTGTCCCGGCTGATCGAGGACATCATCTCGGGCGACCTGCCGGCGCCCGGTCTGCGCCCTGTGGTCCTGGCCTGCGGCAGCGCGCTCCTCCTGCTCGCCGGT
>JBGTLY010000304.1:0-17323 GCA_041743865.1 Woeseiaceae bacterium | reverse complement strand
GCGCCGGCGATGAACAGCGTGGCGCCCGCGGCTGTCGCGAGGAGCAGGCCACCGTGCGCCCCCCACACGTCCGGCACCCCGGCGGTCGTCGTGCCGAATCCGGCCAGGGCGAAAGCCACGACCAGAGTGACGCCGCTGACGATGAGTACCGTCGCGAGCAGATAGCCGACGACGAGCCAGCGGGTGGCCCGCCGCGCACGATCCTGGGCGTCAAAGAAATTCACTCGACAATGCCCGCCGGGCGGACGCTCGGCTCAGGCGCCGTTTCAGGTAAATGCCACATCCGGCGCAGCGCGCATCTCTTCCGCCTCGATTTCAAGAAAGCTCGCTTTCTCGAAATTGAACATTCCGGCGATGACATTGTTCGGGAAGTTTTCGACCGAATTGTTGTAACCCATGACCGCGTCATTGAACGCCTGCCGGGAGAAAGCCACCTTGTTTTCGGTGCTCGCGAGCTCTTCCTGGAACTGCATCATGTTCTCATTGGCTTTCAGGTCCGGATACGCCTCGGCCAACGCGAACAGGCGGCCGAGTGCAGCACCGAGATTTCCCTCCGATTCGCCGAGCTTCCGGATGGCCTCGGCATTTGCCGGGTCCGATTTCGCCGCATCGAGATCCCGAACGGCCGAATTGCGTGCCGATACGACCGCATCGAGCGTCTCGCGCTCGTGTTTCATGTAACCCTTTACCGCTTCCACGAGGTTCGGGATCAGGTCATGCCGGCGCGTGAGCTGTACATCGATCTGCGCGAACCCATTACGGACGCGATTCCGCTCGTTGATCAGCCGGTTGTACATTCCGATGGCCCAGAACACAATTACGGCTACGATCGCGAGAAAAACCAGGAATGAAATCAATGTTCCGCTCCTTGCTGACGAGGGTGAGCCGCAAGCATAGCGCCCGCTACGGGATTTCACTACCGATAGTCACCGCAGCGCTGTGCATGGCGGCCGGGGCATCACGGGCCGACTGGCATGGTGAAGCCCGGCCCATGATGGGCACCGAGGTATCCGTGCACCTCTGGCATGAAGACGCCGGCCGGGCACGGGCTTTGGTCGACGCCGTTTTCGCCGAGGCGTCCCGCATCGATGAACTCATGAGTACGTACAAGGAGACCAGCCTCATCTCCGAGGTAAACCGCGAGGCGGCAGAACGGCCGGTCTATGCGGGCCATGAGCTGTTCACGCTGATCCAGCGGGCCCATGATATCTCGGTACTGACGCGCGGTGCGTTTGACATCACTTACGACAGCGTCGGACAGCACTACGACTTCCACGCCCGCAAGCGACCGAGCGAGGCGACCGTTGAAAAAGAGAAGGTCCTGATCGACTATCGCCTGATCGAGTTGGATTCGACTGCCCAGAGCGTTCGGTTCCTGAAGCCCGGCGTCCGGATAAACCTGGGGGGGATTGCTAAGGGTTACGTCGTCGAGCGCGGTATCGACATCCTCCGCCATGAGGGAGTAACGAACGCCATCGTCACCGCGGGCGGCGACTCGCGAATGCTGGGCGACCGCCGGGGCCGCCCCTTCATGATCGGCATCCGCGACCCCCGCGACGAGGCTAAAGTCGCCATCTCGGTGCCGCTGGAGGACGAGGCCGTGTCCACGTCCGGCGATTATGAGCGCTATTTCGACGAGGATGGCGTGCGTTACCACCACATCATCTCGCCGTCCACGGGCGCGCCGGCGTACGATGTCCACAGCGCGACGGTATTCGGACCCGACGCCGTCATGACCGACGCATTGTCGACGTCGGTTTTCGTCATGGGGGTGGACCTCGGGCTGCGCCTGATTGCAGGTTTGCCGGACTACGAGAGCATCGTCATCGACGCCGAGGGCCGAATCTTCTACTCCGACGGCCTCGGGCCGCCTAACCGCGAACCGTCGCCCTGACGGGGCGCGATGCGCTCGCCCTGTCGCCGAAAGGCGACGACTTTTCACTTTTATTTCATACTGATACGAATATCATAGAGTGTCGATGCAGCACCTGGCCGGCTCGGATGCCCGGGTGACGCGTTGGCGGTCGAGGGGGCGCAAAAACGCTGGCAACGCCTGCAACTTGACGTAATATCCGGCCCAAACGCCGACCGTGGGTGCCTCTGAAACGCTCGCCCGGTGGCCGGCCGTTAGGGGTCCCGAAGCCAAATTATGTAGTGGTGATAAGGCTTTGTGTGACGATAATCACGGCCCCGAAAGGCCCCGGATGTCACCATGTGGAATGGCGGCGCGTGGCGACGCTGGCGCCTCTGTGTGCACGACCCGAATGGAATCAGGCTGACAACACAAAGGAATGGGAATGATGAACATCAGGAAAGTTGTTTTGGGGCTGGCGGTGTCCGCTCTGGCGTCGACCGGTCTCGCGTCGTCCGGTCTGTCCGGGCAGCCGGCGCCGGATTTCGCACTGAAGAGCTCTACCGGCGAGAATCTGCGACTCTCGGAATATCGCGGTGATGTAGTGATGATCAATTTCTGGGCGACATGGTGCGGTCCATGCCGCCAGGAAATGCCTCTGCTCGACGACTTGTATACGCGGTATCAGCGGGTCGGTTTCAACCTGCTCGGCGTGAACATCGACGATGATTCAGGCCGTGCGTTGGCAATGATCCAGGAACTGGGGGTGAGTTTCCCGGTACTCTTCGATGATCGCAAGGAAGTGAGCAAGATGTACGAGGTAGGCGCGATGCCGGTTACGGTTATCGTCGATCGTGCAGGACAGATACGTTACGTTCACCAGGGCTACAAGCCGGGTTACGAGAATTTATATCTCGACCAGGTACGTACGCTGTTGCGCGAATAAGAAGACCGGCCTGCGGTGTCCTACGGACACCGCAGGCGATGTTTGAAGGAGAAAGGGCGTGATTGTTGGCAGAGTGCTTTGTCTGGGCTGGTTTTCGCTGCTGTTGCTGGCGGTCACCGGTGCGGGGGCTTATGGCCAGAGCTTGCCCGGCCCGGCCGTCCCGCCGGACACGGCGCGGGTCGAGGCAGAGGAGGCCGCGAGTCGTGAGGAATTCCGGGCGCTGGACCAGGACATACAGTCGCTGAAGAAAGAGGTTCTCGATCTTAACCGTGACCTGTTTCTCCTCGAGGAAGAGCTTCTTTTTCCAGCCAACTCCCAGGTGGCGTTTTTTGTCTCCCTGGACGTCGGGGAATACTTCAAGCTCGACGCCGTAACGCTGACCATCGACGGCAAGGAGGTTGCGAACTACCTCTACACCGAGCGGGAACTCGATGCTCTGGCACGTGGCGGCGTCCATCGCGTGCATATGGCCAACTTGAAGGCCGGCCGCCATGAGGTTGTGGCGGTCTTTACCGGCGAAGGACCGCACGCCCGGGACTACCGGCGTGGCGCCACCGTGACGGTCGACAAGGGGATCGGCGCAAAATACGTCGAACTCGAGATCACCGATCGGGTCACCAAACAACAACCGGAGTTTGAAATAAGGGAGTGGGAGTAGTCCTTGGGAGCGAAGCGAGTCATTGCCGCCTCGCTCAGCGCCTTTGCGCTGGCGTTGCAGGGAACCGGCGTGCAGGCAGCCGAGACGACAGCGCCAATCGTCGTCGAGGACCCGCTGTACGGCGAGGCACTGTTCTACTTCTATCAGGAAGACTATTTTCCCGCGATCGTGCGCATCCTGGCAGCCGCGTCGGAGTCGCGTCTCGGTCGGCAGGCTGAAGAGGCCGAACTCTTGCTGGGCGGCATGTTCCTGTCCTACGGGCACCATCTCGAAGCGGCGAAAATCTTCGAACGATTGCTCGCGGACAACGTCAATCCGGAAATCAGGGACCGCACCTGGTTCTTCCTCGCCAAGATCTGGAAACAGAGAGGCTATATCGGGGAGTCGCAACAGGCGCTGGACCGGATCCAGGGCGAGTTGCCGGAGAACCTCGAACGGGAAGCCCGCATGTTGCGCGCCCAAAATTTTATCGATGCCGGCGACTACGATGCCGCCATCGCATTGCTCAGTAACTGGAGTGGCCGCACGGAATGGGCGCGCTACGCACAATTCAATCTCGGCGTCGCCCTCCTCCGGAGCGGGCGAATCGCGGAGGCGGAATCGTTTCTCGGCGACCTCGGCGAGATGAATCCCTCCAGCGACGAAATGACGGCCCTTCGCGACAAGGCGAACCTGGCGCTCGGCTACGCGCTCCTGCAGGACGGCCGCCCCGTCCCCGCCAAGGAGGCATTGCAGCGAGTCCGCCTGGAAGGCCCGTACTCGAACAAAGCGCTCCTCGGTGTCGGCTGGGCCGACGTGGAGAGCGACAACTACCAACGCGCGCTGGTACCGTGGATGGAACTTCGGAGCCGGAATTTGCTTGATTCGGCCGTGCAGGAGTCAATGCTCGCCATACCCTACGCGCTCGCCCGGCTGGAGGCATCCAGCCAGGCGGCGGATCATTACCTGAACGCTATCGAGGCCTACCACGAGGAAAGCGCGCGTATCGACCAGACGATAGGAAATATCGAAAACGGCACGTTCTTTGCAGCTTTTATCGACGACAAGACACTCGACAGTTCCGGCTGGTACTGGCGACTCGAAGAACTCCCGGCGGTGCCCGAGGCCCGCTATCTCTACCACTTGCTCTCGACCCATCGATTCCAGGAAGGCCTCAAAAATTACCGGGACCTGACGTATATGCACCGTAACCTGGACGACTGGCAGCAGCGCGTCGACGTTTTCGAAAGCATGCTGGAAACCCGGAAGCTTGCCTACGAAGAGCGCCTGCCGCGCGTGGAGGAAGCGCTCACACGTGCTGACCTCGACGGCATGGTCGATCGAAAACTTGATTTCGACGCCGTTCTCAACGACATCGAGAGCGGGCAAGACTGGCTCGCGCTGGCCAATCCGGAGGAATTCGCTATGTGGGCCGAAATCGTGGGACTCGAGGCGACGCCCGCGCTGACGGCAAACATCCCGGAGGCATCGGAGGTTCGTTCAAAGATCGAGCTGATGAAGGGTGTCCTGCAGTGGAATCTCGAAAAGCAGTCTTCTGACCGCGTCTGGCAGAATCGGCGTGACCTCAACGAAACGGGCGAGGCACTGGTCGACGCGCAGCGCGCTCGCCGCCAGATCGATGAATCACTACGCCGCGCGCCGCTTGAATTCGAGGAATTCACGGCGAAGGTAGAAAACCTGTCGCCGCAGATAGAATCGCTCAAGATGCGCATCGAAGACGACCTGGCGGCCCAGCGCAATTACCTGCGATCGATCGCCGTCGGCGAACTCGAGGCCCAGAAGGAACGCCTCGACAGCTATGCGATCCAGGCGCGCTTTGCGCTTGCGACCATATACGATATGGCAACCGCGGGTAGCGAGGCGCCGGAATGAGTTTTCGAGCACTGATACATGCCTTTGTCGGCGCCGCGCTCGTGCTCGGCGCTTCGCCCGTGAGCGCACGCGAACCCAAGGAATCGGAAACGATCAAGAGCCTCGAGCGAAGACACGTTCCGCTTCGTTCCGGGGAAGTCATCGTCAATTCGGCGGACCTCGCCCGCAATAACTATCGGGAGTTCCTGGAACTCGTCGTCGACGATCCGGAATTGCGGGCCGAGGCATTGCGACGGCTCGGTGACCTGGAACTCGAGGCGACGGAGGCCGAACAACTCGAGGCCAACCTCGAATCCCTGAGTGGCCAAAGTTACGACAATGCCGTCGGCCTTTTCGAGCAGCTGCTCGCGGCTTACCCGGACTACGAACGAAATGACATGGTGATGTACCAGCTGGCTCGCGCATACGAGATCGGCGGTCGCACCGACGAGGCACTGACGATGCTGGACGAACTCGTCCGCCAGTACCCGGACACACCCGTCCTGGACGAAGTGCAGTTCCGGCGGGGTGAGATGTTGTTCCTCCGGAAAGACTATACCAGCGCCAAAGCGGCGTACGGAGACGTCATCGCAGCCGGTCCGGAATCTCGTTACTACGAGCAATCCCTTTACAAGCTTGGCTGGTCGCAATTCAAGCTTGCCGAACACGAGAGCAGCCTGGCGCCCTTCTTCGAGTTGCTGGACAGAAAACTCGCCGGCGTGGAACTCGACAGCGGCGATGAGGCGCTGGCGGGACTGAGCCGTGCCGAGCAGGAAATGGTGGAGGATACCTTCCGCGTCCTGTCCATCAGCTTTTCCTACATGGACGGGCCGGAAAGCATCGAGCAGTTCATCGACGCCGAAGGCGACCGGGACTACGCCTACGTCGTGTACATGAAGCTCGGCGACCTGTACCTCGAGAAGGAGCGCTACGTGGACGCGGCTGAGACCTACAGCGCATTTGTCGAGGCAAACCCGAATCACTCGAAAGCACCTTTGCTGCAGGTTGAAGTCATGGAGGCCTACAAGCAAGGCGGTTTCGCGACGCTCGTACTCGATTCGAAGAAAGAATTTGTCGAGCTGTACGCAACTGACAGCCAATACTGGACCGATAATGCTTCGGCCGAAAATACCGAGGTGGCCGCGCACCTCAAGGCGAACCTGGCCGATCTCGCCCAGTACTACCACGCTGCCGGGCAGAGCGCAGGCTCGCCCGAGGAGTTCAAGCAGGCAGCCACATGGTACAAGGAATACATGGTGTCTTTCCCCGAGGATCCCGACACCGCGAACACCAACTTCCTGCTGGCCGAGTCCTTGTTCGAAAGCGGGGATTTCGAGCAGGCTGCAGCGGAATACGAACGCACGTCCTATGCGTATCCGCCGCACGAGAAATCCGCCGAGGCGGGATATGCTGCACTCCTCTCGTTCCAGCGGCAGGAGGAGCGCCTGGAGGGCGAGGGGCGCGCCGCCTGGCACGATGCTTACCTGGACAGCGGCCTGCGCTTTGCGGACACCTACCCGGACCACCCGGAAGCGGGCGCGGTATTGACAACCGTTGCCGAGGACCTGTTTCGCCAGAGCCAGTTCGATCTCGCGATCGGTGTCGCGCACGCCGTCATTGAGAAACAACCGCCGGTATCGCCAGCGCACGCACGCACGGCATGGACGGTCATTGCGCACTCGCAATTCGATCTCGAAAATTTCGCAGCAGCAGAGCAGGCGTACTACCAGCTGCGTTCGGCTATACCCACCGATGATGCTGCGGCGAACGACGAGATCGACGAGCGTATTGCTTCGTCCATCTACAAGCAGGGTGAACTCGCGCGCGATGCAGGTGACCTCGAAACGGCCGTGGCGCATTTCAGTCGACTTGGCCAGGTCGTCCCGGATTCGGACATTCGTGCCACGGCGGAATACGATGCTGCAGCGGCACTCATCAACCTCGAGGCCTGGGATCGGGCATCCGATGTGCTCGAGCGGTTTCGCCGCGACTATCCTGACAGTGAGCTCGTCGATGACGTTTCGCAGAAACTCGCCGTTACCTACCTGGAGTCGGGGCAGGGCGTACAGGCGGCACAGGAGTTCGAACGCATAGCGGCTGCTGAAGACACCGAAGAGGAGATTCGCCGCGAAGCCATGTGGAAGGCGGCCGAGCTGTACGAGTCCGCGGCATCCCTGCGTGACGAACGGCGCGTACTGGATGCCATAGTCGTCCGCTATCCTGACCCCCTGTCCGAGTCGATCGAGGCACGCTACCGATTGCTCGAGATTGCCGAAGCAAGCGGCGATTCCCGCGAGCGGGTCGCTCGCCTCGAAGAACTGGTCGCGGCCGACGCCACGGCCGGGGCGCAGCGATCGGACCGTACGCGTTTCCTGGCGGCGACCGCGGCTATCGAGCTCGCCGATCCTGTACGGCAGAGGTTCGAAGCCGTCCGCCTGACACAGCCGCTGAATGAGAGCGTCAAGCTGAAACGCAGGCACATGGAAGACGTTCTCAAAGTCTACACTTCGGCAGCGGATTACGGCGTGGCCGAAGTCACGACGGAGGCGACTTATCGGCTGGCCGGGATCTACGAACATTTCGCCAGTGCGCTCCTCGAATCGGAGCGGCCGGCTGACCTGGATGCACTGGCTCTCGAGCAGTATGAATTATTGCTCGAGGAACAGGTTTTCCCTTTTGAGGAGCAGGCGATCGACCTGTACATCACCAATACGGACCGCGCGCCGAGGGGTGTGTACGACGAATGGGTACAAAAAAGCTTTGATCGACTCGCGGGCCTGATGCCGGCGCGTTATGCGAAGTCGGAACGGAGTGAAGATGTTGTCACATCGTTCTATTGACCGGGTGGGCCGTGCGACGCTGCTTCTGTCAGTGGCGCTTTTTTTCGCCGCCTGTTCCTCCTCGGGGCCGACGGTCACGTCGGATAAATCGGCTGGTTCGGCGGACGGGGCCCGGGAACCCGCGATTGCCCTGTCGCCCGCCGCACAAAACCTGTTCGACCAGGCGGTTTGGGTGATGAGCTCGGGCGATCTCATCGATGCCGAGCTGCGCTTCCAGGAATTCCTGCTGCACTATCCCGATGTTGCGGCAGCGCATGTGAACCTTGCGATTATTCACGGTCAAAACGGAAACCTCGAAGCGGCACGCAACGCCGTCGACGAGGCGCTCAGGATCGACCCCGATTTTGCCCCTGCGCTGAACCAGCTCGGCCTCCTGTTGCGCAAGAACGGCAAATTCGAGGAGGCGGAGTCTGCATATATGAAGGCCATCACAGTCTCGCCCGACTACGCGTTGGCACACTACAACCTGGGCGTTCTCAATGAACTGTATTTGCAGCGTCTCGATGTTGCACTGCGACATTTCGAGCAATACCAGCAACTTGTCGGTGAGGACGAGCTGGTCGAAAAGTGGATTACGGACCTCACGCGGCGCGTCGAGGCCGATCAGCAAAGCGCGAACCGGGCCGAGTGAGACCTATGGAACGAACATTGACGGAGCCTGGGGCTTGCCTGTTGCTGGCAGCGGCCTTGCTGTTCGGCGGACCCGTCCTGGCGCAGGACGCCGGTACGGCAAGTGACGAGAGCCAGGCGATTGACTCGCTCGAGCCCGGCGTCGATACGTCGGAGACCGGGGCAGGTAACGGGACCGATGGAACGGCGGACGATGCCACGGCAAACGACGAGGAACGCGAGGTGGAGCGTACGGAGTCCGGCGGCCGGGTAATGGACCGGATGGAGCTTGGTCGCACAGAGATTACGGGCAACCAGGAGTTGCCGAAGGTGCTGTACATCGTACCGTGGCAGAAGGCCGATCACGGCGACCTGACAGGTCGGCCTGTCAATACACTGCTCGACGAAGTACTGGCACCGGTGGACCGGGAGGAGTTCATACGTACGGTGGACTACTACCGGGAGCTTAATGGCGACGGGACTGACTAACGTCGTATTCCTGATTTGATTTTGACTGGCAAGGCACATCCGAAGCGATGTTCAGAGGAGCAAGGTAATGAGCACGATAGTGCGGTTTTTCCAGGATGGCGGTGTCTTCATGATCCCGATCCTGTTCGTATTCTTTTTCGGTGTGGTCATCGCCATCGAGCGATGGACCTATCTGACGGTGTCCGGGGCCAGTAACCGGGCACTCTGGAAGAAGATCGTTCCGTATCTGAAGGCGGGTAACTTCCAGGAAGCCGCTGCCCATACCGCCAAGTCGAAGGCGGCGATAGGCTCGATCCTGACCTACGGCCTGTACCGCATCAAGAGTGCGCGCCGTCGCGATGACATCGAAAAGGCGATGGAAGAGAGCATGATGGAGGTGCTGCCGCGCCTCGAGAAGCGGACGCATTACCTCGCGACGCTCGCGAACATCGCTACGCTTCTGGGCCTGTTGGGGACGATCATCGGCCTCATCAACGCATTCACCGCGGTGTCGAACGCGAACCCGGCGGACAAGGCCGACCTGCTCTCGGCGAGTATTTCTGTGGCCATGAATACAACCGCGTTCGGGCTGATGGTTGCGATCCCGCTGCTCCTGGTTCACGCCCTGCTGCAGACGAAGACGAACCAGCTCGTTGACAGCCTGGAAATGGCAAGCGTGAAGTTCCTTAATGCCGTCACCGAGCGCCAGCTGGGACCGGCCGGAGTATAGCGATGATTTATCGCCGCAGGGGCGGCAGTCGCCACAATGAGGACACTGCCGAGCTCAATATCACGGCGTTCATGAACCTCATGGTGATCCTGGTCCCATTCCTTTTGATCACAGCGGTGTTCTCGCGTCTGACAATTCTCGAATTGAACTTGCCAGCATCATCGACCGAGCCCGTGGAACCGGAGGAACAGACCTTCCAGCTTGAAGTCATCATCCGCCAGGACAGGATCGAAGTAGGCGATCGCAACCAGGGTCTGCTCGGTATATACCCGAGCCTGCCTGCCGGTGCGTACGATCTCGAGTCCCTGAGAACCAAGCTCGAGGAACTCAAGTCCCGCTATCCATCGAAGACCGACGCGTCGATCCTGCTCGAACCGGATATTGCCTATGACACGCTGGTCCAGGTGATGGACCTCGTTCGCTTGCGGGAAGAGATCGAGGACAAAGCGATCGTGCGCAGCGATCTGTTCCCTGACATATCGATCGGCGACGCACCGGTCCTGCAACCTGAAGGGTCCTGAGTCATGGTGAAGTCGGCACGCGCGAAGCGCATGGAAAAGCACCACAAGCGCAACAAGCCTGGTGCACTCAATCTGGTTTCCCTCATGGATATATTCACGATCCTCGTGTTCTTCCTGCTCGTGAATTCCTCGGAGGTCGAAACGCTGCCGAACGCGAAAGACCTGCAGCTTCCGGAATCGATCGCTGAAAAGAAGCCGGAGGTATCCGTCGTGATACTGATCGGCGACGTGGATATTCTCGTGCAGGGCGCGCCGGTTGCCAAGGTCGCGGATGTCCTTGCGCAGGAAGGCAATGACATCGCGCCGCTCAGAGAGGCCTTGAAATCACAGAACGATCGCGTGATGCGCCGCACCGCGCAGGACGATATCGCCGGCCGCGAGGTGACGATCATGGGTGACAAGGAAACGTCGTACCAGGTACTCAAAAAGGTCATGGCGACCTGCACCGCAGCCGACTATGGCCAGATTTCACTCGCGGTGCTGCAAAAGAGCAGCGATAAGCTCAATTCGATCCAGGCGGCGCGCTAAGAGCGCAGGGCCAGCGTAGGAGTCGCGACATTGGATTTACCGTTTTACAGAGAGTATGAACTGCCGTGGACGGCGGACAGCGACCAGGAGCGCACGTTCCAGCGCCAGCTGGGCATCGCTTGCCTGATTGCGGTCGTACTCAGCATCGTATGGCCTTTCATCCCTGTGCCAGAGCCGGACCCTTACGAAGTGACTGAGATTCCCCCGCGCATCGTGGAACTCATGCTCGAGGAAAAGCCTTTGCCGCCACCTCCACCGGAGCCGGAACCTGAGGTGCTCGAGACGGAGGACCCCGAACCGGAACAGGTCGTAGAGGAGGAACCCGAGCCGGAGCCTGAAATCGTCGAGCCCGAGCCGGAGCCTGAAATCGACCAGACGGAAGTGGCCCGCGAGCAAGCCGCGGCGAAGTTCACGTTCGCAGAAGACCTGTCCGATCTCGTGGATGACAGTTTGCTCGACTCGGTCGCGGACGACCGTGACCTGACCTCGTCCGTGGGTGAGGCGGAACGTAACGAGCGATCGATGATCACCTCGAAGGTCGGTACGGCCTCGGGCGGCATTAACACTGCGTCGATGAGTCGCAATACGGGCGGCAGCGGCATCGCTGGTCGCAGTACGACCCAGGTTGAAAGCCCGGTCGCGAGTATCGGTTCGCAGAATGCGGCTGGCGGCGCGACGCGCGAGGGTACCAGCGGCAAGGCGTCACGCTCCCGGGAGGAGATCGAGCTCGTGTTCGACAAGAACAAGGGCGCGATTTTCGCGCTTTACAACCGGGCTTTGCGAAACGATCCCACATTGGCGGGCAAGCTCGTGCTCCGGCTTACCATTGCGCCGAGCGGTGAAGTTACGGCCTGCGAGGTTGTGTCCAGCGAACTGGGTGACCCGGATCTCGAGCAACGGCTCGTGCAGCGCGTCAGGCTGTTCCGCTTCGACGCAAAGGATGTCGAGGCTATAACGACGACCAAGCCCATCGACTTCTTCCCGGCGTAGCCGGAGCGACGGTCAGCCGCGAATCGAACGAGCTTAGATCGAACGACTCATGCGCGGGCTTGCGCCCGCTCCAACGGCAGGCCGCCGATACGACACTTTTCGACGCCGGCATTGCCAGGACGTCGGCAGCTTTCGGTCAGAGGGCGCCGTCGCCGGTTTCGCCGGTGCGGATGCGCCAGACCTGAGAGAGCTCGGTGATGAATATCTTGCCGTCGCCAACCTTGCCGGTCTTGGCGCTGTCAATGATCGTCTCGACAGTCCGTTCCACGAAGTCATCGGGTACAGCGACCTCGATTTTGGCTTTCGGCAGAAAATCGACGACATACTCGGCACCACGGTACAGCTCCGTATGGCCTCGTTGCCGCCCGAAACCCTTGACCTCTGTTACGGTCATGCCCTGGATCCCGATTTCCGACAGTGCATTGCGCACGTCATCGAGCCTGAACGGCTTCACAATCGCGGTTACGAGCTTCATCCGGCAATCTCCTGCGGGCGGCGGTGGCGTTTATGTTAGGGAGTCTGTCTGGCAATAGCTATCCCGCGAGTGTACAAGGGAGCGAAGGAGAGTTTGTATGGGCGGATGGGCGCGGAGAAGGGAGTCAGGGTCGCCGACGTGAACCGGGCGCTGTCGAGTCCTGCGTGGCATGCCGCGGTCGCACGGCTCGTCGAGAGCAGCAGCACGGCCGCAGCCGCGCCGGCCCTGATTTCGGCCATCGGCGAGGTCGTTGATCACCAGGGCACGTGCATGCTGGCCTTTCACCGGGACGCGCCGCCGGAGGTCATACACCACAGCCTGGAACCGGCGGGAGTCCGACATTATGTCGACCGATATCTCGCAGGGCCCTATCTCCTCGACCCCCTGTACCAGCTGGCGCGCGCCCCCGGCAAGCCCGGCATATGCCGGTACCGCGACGCGACGCCCGACCGCTTTCATTCGTCCGAATACTACCGCCAGTATTGCGAGCGAACCCATCTAGGCGATGAAATGGACTTTCTCGTCGATGTAGGAAGTGACACGACGCTGGTGCTCGTCGTCGCCCGGCGCCAGCGGCGATTCACGCGGGCTGAAATCACGCGCCTGAGGCAGATCGAGGGCATCGTCCATGCGGCGATGCGCAACACCTGGCGCGCACGCGGCCTCCGGCCGGGGCGTGCTGACCGCGATCGCACCCTGCATCGCCGGCTGACCGAATGCTTCGAGAACTTTGGCGGGTCGTTGCTGACCGAGCGGGAACAGCAGATCACCCGGCTGCTGTTGCGGGGTTTCTCGACCAAAGCCATCGCCCGCGAACTCAATATTGCGCCGGGCACGGTGATGGTGCACAAGCGCAACCTCTTTGCGAAACTCGGCATTACCTCCCAATTCGAGCTGTTCTCGCAGTTCATAGAGGCGCTGTCGGACGGCTGAGCTTACTACCCCGGAGATGGTATTCAGCTCCGGGCCGTCGCTCGCGACAATCATCATCGGATTCGTTCGGGAGCATGTGCGTGTACGACTTTGATTTCGGTCATGGTGAGGAACTGGACCTGCTGCGTGACACCGTCCGCACGTTTGCGGCAGACCGTATAGCGCCGCGCGCGGCGGAGATCGATCGCGAGAACCGTTTTCCCCGTGACCTCTGGCCGGAACTGGGCGCGCTCGGGCTCCTCGGCATCACGGTTGACGAGACGTATGGTGGGACCGGCCTCGGCTACCTCGCCCACGTCATTGCCATGGAAGAAATCAGCCGCGCATCCGCGTCGGTCGGACTTTCGTACGGCGCGCACGCCAACCTTTGCGTAAACCAGTTGCGGCGCTGGGGAAACGAGGAGCAGAAACGGCAATTCCTGCCGGCCTTGATTTCCGGCGATGCGGTCGGCGCACTGGCAATGAGCGAACCGGGCGCCGGGTCGGACGTCATGGGCATGCGGACGACGGCGAAACCCGACGGCGACGACTACGTACTGGCCGGCAACAAGATGTGGATTACGAACGCGCCGGAAGCAGATGTAATGATCGTCTACGCGGTCACGAGCCCGAACGACGCCCGGCGCAAGCTGAGTGCGTTCATCGTGGAGCGGGACACGCACGGGTTCTCGACACCCCAGAAACTGGACAAGCTGGGTATGCGCGGCTCGGATACGAGTGAAGTCGTCTTCGACGGCTGTCGCGTGCCGGGCGCAAACCTCCTGGGACAGGAAGGGCAGGGGGCACAGATCCTGATGAGCGGTCTCGATTACGAGCGCGTCGTGCTGGCTGGCGGGTCCCTGGGAATCATGCGCAGCTGCCTCGACCTGGTATTGCCCTACGTGCATGACCGCCGCCAGTTTGGCAGGCCGATTGGTGAATTCCAGCTCATGCAGGGCAAGCTGGCGGACATGTACACGACGATGAATACGAGCCGTGCGTATGTCTACGCCGTCGCCGAAGCTTGTGACCGCGGACAGACGACACGCTTCGATGCCGCCGGGTGCATACTCGTCGCTGCCGAGAAAGCGACCTGGATGGCCGGCGAAGCCATTCAGGTGCTCGGCGGAAATGGCTATATTAACGAGTATCCCGCCGGGCGCTTGTGGCGTGACGCCAAGCTTTATGAGATTGGCGCCGGAACCAGCGAGATTCGCCGTATGCTCATCGGCCGGGAACTCTTCAACGCCTCCGCATAAAGGACGTACGGCCCATGCCCCTGCTCAAGACGCGGGTCGACCGAAGTTCGGTCGATTTCGACAAGAATCGCGAAGCGAACGTCGCGCTGTCGGAAGACCTGCGTGCGTTGAACGAGCGCGTATTGCGGGGCGGTTCGCACCGGGCACGGGAAAAACACCTGTCGCGAGGCAAGCTGCTGCCGCGCGACCGCGTCAAGTTGCTACTCGACCCGGACACCGAATTCCTGGAGATCGGTCGCTTTGCCGCACACGAGGTCTACGACGACGAGGTACCGGCCGCTGGTCTCATCACCGGCATCGGTCGCGTACAGGGCGTCGACTGCATGATCGTCGCGAACGACGCCACCGTGAAAGGCGGGACGTACTATCCGCTCACCGTGAAGAAACACCTTCGCGCCCAGGAAGTGGCGGCCCAGAACCACCTGCCGTGCATCTACCTCGTCGATTCGGGGGGCGCCTACCTTCCGATGCAAGAGGACGTCTTTCCGGACAAGGAGCATTTCGGCCGGATCTTTTTCAACCAGGCGCGCCTCTCGGCGCGCGGCATTCCGCAACTCGCGGTGGTCATGGGCTCCTGCACAGCGGGCGGTGCGTACGTGCCGGCCATGTGCGATGAGGCCATCATCGTCCGCAACCAGGGCACGATATTCCTGGGCGGTCCTCCGCTCGTCAAGGCCGCGACCGGCGAGGTTGTCGATGCCGAAACGCTCGGGGGCGGGTCAGTGCATTCCCGTATATCCGGCGTCACGGACCACCTTGCCGACGACGACACCCACGCGCTGGCCATCGCGAGGGAGATCGTTGCCGTGCTCAACCGCCCGCCACGGTCGCCGTTTGCAAACCGGGAGAGCCGGGAGCCCGTGTACCCGGCAAGCGATATCTACGGGATCGTCTCCAGGGAATACCGCTTCCCCTACGACGTCCGGGAAATCATCGCACGCATCGTCGACGGCTCCGAGTTTCACGAATTCAAGAAATTGTACGGCTCGACGCTCGTCACCGGTTTCGCCCATATCAATGGCAACCCCGTCGGCATTGTCGCGAATAACGGCATCCTCTTTCCCGAGTCTGCGCAAAAAGGGGCGCACTTTGTCCAGCTGGCCAACCGGCGGGGAATTCCACTGGTTTTCCTGCAAAACATTACCGGTTTCATGGTGGGCAAGCGTGTCGAACATGCCGGGATTGCGAAGGACGGCGCGAAGATGGTGAACGCCGTCGCGACGGCGACAGTGCCGAAGTACACCGTGATCATCGGCGGCTCGTTCGGTGCCGGCAACTACGCAATGTGCGGCCGAGCCTACGATCCGCGCATGATCTGGATGTGGCCGAATGCGCGCATCTCCGTAATGGGCGGTGAACAGGCGGCGAGCGTCCTCGCAACGGTCCGGGCTGACGCCATGGAGGCGCGCGGGGAGGACTGGCCGGCAGCGGATCGCACGGCGTACGAGGCCGGGATCCGCACTTCATACGAGGCCCAGGGGCACCCCTACTACTCGAGCGCCCGCCTCTGGGACGACGGCGTTATCGATCCGGTGGACACGCGTAAGGTACTATCGCTGGCATTGGCAGCCGCAGGAAATCGACCTCGTGATTCGGAGACCCCCGCCGGCATCTTCAGGATGTGATCCACGGCTGCCGGTTTGACGACGCGGCAGGAACAGAATTCCGGAACCCGTGATATCCGGGACGCGCACCGGTTCGACGAGACGGCACTGGCTTCGTGGCTCAAGTCGCACGTGGAGGGATTCACCGGGCCGCTCGCCGTTCGGCAATTCCGCGGCGGCCAGTCGAACCCGACCTATCTGCTCGAAACGCCCGCATCCCGCTATGTACTTCGGCGGAAGCCCCCCGGCAAACTGCTGCAGTCGGCCCATGCCGTCGACCGGGAGTTTCGGATCATCAGTGCACTGCATGAGGCAGGATTCCCGGTACCCCGGCCCTATGCCCTGTGCCCCGACGATGCGGTCATCGGAACGATGTTCTTCGTCATGGCTTTCGTGGAAGGACGCATGTTCTGGGAACTCGACCTTCCTGGCGCCGCGCCCGGTGAGCGCGCGGCGATTTACGACGATGCCAACCGCACGATTGCGCGCCTGCACAGCTATGACTACGAAACGCTCGGGCTCGGGGACTTCGGCAAGCCTGGAAACTATTTTGAACGCCAGATTTCGCGCTGGACCCAGCAGTACCGGGCTTCCGAGACGGAGCGTATCGAGGCGATGGACCGCCTCATCGACTGGTTGCCGGGAAATATCCCGGCGGATGACTCCGTCAGCATCGTGCATGGCGATTTTCGACTCGACAACATGATCGTGCACCCGACGGAACCGCGCGTCATTGCGGTGCTGGACTGGGAGTTGTCGACGATCGGCCATCCGCTCGCGGATTTCACGTACCATCTGCTTCCCTGGCGCATGCCCGAAATGGGGATCGGGTCGATCGGCCTTGCGGGCAAGGACCTGGTGACGCTCGGCATTCCCACGGAAGATGACTACGTCGCTCGCTATTGCGAGCGCACGGGGCGCAAGCTGATTGCCGACCGCGGCTTCTACGCTGCGTTCAATTGCTTCCGGCTCGCGGCGATTCTGCAGGGAATCGCGGGTCGGGTGCGCGACGGTACGGCAGCGAGCGCACACGCACGGCAGGCGGCAGCGTCTGTCGCACCCCTCGCGGCGCTGGGCCTC